>JALHLM010000577.1 GCA_022844585.1 Pirellulales bacterium
GAAGGCCGGAGCGTCCTTCTTGGCGGCCCGGTAGTCAGCATTGATTCCGATCAGCGGCTTGGCTTGCGACATCGTCGACTCCTTTGTTTTCTTGGAACACGTCCTGTGTTCGAAAAAAAGATTCGCCACGCGTAAGGCTGAGACCGTCCCGGGAGACGCGCGCAAGAGAGGCGAGTTGAGGCGCCGAACCTGGGGAGACCGCTGGGGCGCTGCAAGGTCCAAGCACGCAATCATGCGGCTCAGATTTGCACGGCCGATCGGCGTCCGTCCCGTCAATTCCCTGACGTTACGTCGCCGCCAAGCGTCGGCGTTTCGTTCCACCCGTCCTGGGTTTGTTGGTCCTGAGTTGACGTCCCTATCGTCAGTGGTCTCGTGATCTGCAAGCCGCAACGTGTAATTATCCGTTGACGTGCGACTTGCCACGGGGGCGGTTATACGCCTGAGGTTTTGAGCCGCAAGCGCCCCACGTGATTTAGTGCCCGAAATCTCGCCGACCCCTACAACCTGGGCAAGCACCGCGGTGCTAGCGGAAACTGCTGGCGCGCCCGGGTTTACGATGGACGACTAGCAAGGGAGAATGAGTGCGGATTCGTGGATGCGACGCGATTGTCGCACTTCCGCCGCGATTTCACGCGAAAAACGACCTATTGAAACCCGCTCATGCGCTACCAAAACGTCTGCCTGGAAAGCTTTGGATATACGCTCCCGGACGAAATCGTCACCTCGGCCGAGATTGAGGAACGCTTGCGGCCGCTGTATGAGCGGCTGCGGTTGCCCGAGGGCCGGCTGGAGCTGATGACGGGTATTCGAGAGCGAAGATTCTGGGCCCCCGGCACGTTGCCGAGCGCGAAGAGCATCGAGAGCGGCGAAAGGGCGATCGCCGCGGCCGGCATTGAACGGGGACTGATCGGCGCCTTGGTGCATGGCTCGGTCTGCCGCGATCATCTGGAGCCGGCGACGGCTTGCGCCGTGCATCATGGGCTGCGCTTGTCCGAGGAGTGCGCGATCTACGACGTCTCCAACGCCTGCCTGGGCCTACTGAACGGCATGTTGCAGGTCGCCAACATGATCGAACTCGGCCAAATCCGCGCTGGCCTGGTCGTCGGCACCGAAAGCAGCCGACCGCTCGTGGAAACGACGATCGAACAACTCAATCGGGATACATCGCTGACCCGCGCGCAGATGAAACTCGCCGTGGCGTCGCTGACAATCGGTTCCGGCAGTTGCGCGATGCTGCTGGTCGACAAGGAATTGAGCCAGTTGGGCAATCGCTTGACCTCTGGCGTCGCGCGAGCGTACACGGCGCATCATCAGCTTTGCCACAACGGACACGACGAAGCGATCGGCTCCGGCATGGCGCCGTTGATGGATACCGACAGCGAAAAGCTGTTGATCGAAGGCATCGCGGCCGCGCGGCGGACGTTTGATTTCCACCTGGACGAAGCCAGTTGGCAACGTGGCGACGTCAACAAGACCTTCTGCCATCAGGTCGGCACCGCGCATCGCAAGCTGCTCTTCGAGCAACTCGAACTTGCGCCTGCGATCGACTTCCCCACGGTCGCCTTCCTGGGCAACATGGGAAGCGTCTCACTACCGATCACCATGGCGCTTGGCATCGAACAAGGCTGGCTCCAGCGCGACGACCGAGTGTCCCTCCTGGGCATTGGCTCCGGAATTAACGTGGTGATGGCGGGCGTCGCCTGGCAGGGCATGCCGAGCGAGCCTCACAAGGCACGGCGCAACGCTCCGAGCGAGCGGTTGTCGATTTGACCGCTTTGCAAGCCTGATGCAAAATGACAATAGGTTGAGACCTGCTGAAGCGAGGAAAGTGAAATGGCGACCATCGTCGAAACACATGTGGATGAATCAGCCCGCGAGCCGCTCGCGGAGCAGGCCGAATTGTTTCTTGCCAGCCGCCGGTTTACGCCGGATGAATACATGAGTATGGCGAAGGCTGGTATTTTTGATGACGACGATCGATTGGAATTATTGGAAGGGGCGATTATCAAGATGATGGTGCGCTACCCGGAACACGACTACAGTATTCTCCGAACAGAAGAAGCTATGCGGAAGCACTGTCCCCCGGAACATTACGTTCGAGTGCAACTGGGGATTGCGATTTCCGATAGCCGTCCAGAACCTGATTGTGTGCTCGTTCGGGGTAAAATGATCGATCACGCACATCGATTCCCCGAACCTCGCGAAATCGTCTTGGTTGTCGAAGTGGCCGATTCGTCTTTACGCCGTGACCGCGGGATCAAAGCCCGCATCTACGCCCGGGCCGGCGTTCCCACGTACTGGATTCTTAACCTCAAAGACCGCCAACTGGAAGTTCTCAGCGATCCGACCGGCGATGTCGAGAAACCTGGCTATCGCAAGACCCTTGTGTACAAGAACAGCGACAAGGTCGTGCTTGCCCTCGGCGGCCAAGCTGATGGCGAAATCACCGTCGCCGACCTGTTGCCCTAGGGCGCTAAGCGGCCACGTGTTCGGACAGCCGCTGCTCGCGGCGCACGTAGATCAACTTGGCGAATCGCCCCCCGCAATAGCCGAGCAATAGGCCCCACCAGATGTGCGCGACGGCGAGGAAATCCTCGCGCAGCGGCGTCTCGGCGCCGCCGACGCCGCCGGGGAATCCGCCACCGCCGAAACCGCCTCCCATGCCGCCCATCATGTTGGGGAGTCCGAGCGTCGTTCGATACGCCGCCGCTTCTTGTGGCGTGCGGAATCGCCTGGACTGGTCGTATTGCATGTTGGCGTCCATGACCAGGTAATCCACGAGCACCAGCTTCTCGAACGGCCAGCGCATCAGTTTGGTTGTCGGCAACGAGCCGGCATAAGGATCGAATTCGCGCCCATTCTTGGCCGTCGCCAGTGCGACGGAGGCGGCGTACATTCCCGCGCATAGGACGAAGCCAATCGCAAACGCCTGCCGCGACCCGCGATCGATGAAAGCCACGACCATCGCGGCCATGAACAACAACATGGCCGCGGTGGAGAGCCCGATCCAGAACCAGTCGTTCGCGAATTTGAGCGAGACGCAGGCCAGTCCCGCCAAGGCGACGAGAATCAACAGTTCCCGCAACGAAACGGACCAGGGGCTAAGTGCGGCGCGCGCAGTCATCGCAGCCTCGTGACGGAGTTGCCTCGACTTGTGGTTCCGCCGGCCAGCATAGCCGAGTCTGCCTGAGGCCTGCAACTATTCCCGAAATGCCGCATCTAGGTCGAGAACGTAGTGCCCTAACACGCGGCCCTCGCGGAATTCCACGACGACCACAAGGTAGGTATCGCTTTGTTGCACCGGGAATAGCACGTGATCAAACCCGTCCACCCAATTCCTTCGTACGGCGGATGGTGGCACACCGCTCAACAAAGGATGCCGCCCAAGTTCGGACTCAGGAATCGCGGAAAGGTAAGGTTCAACATCGATCACCCATCCTGGATCGATTTTGTCCTCCATGCCGAGAATGTCCTGCATCCCCGTTCGAAATGTCGAACGGAATTCTGTATCGCTTAGTCGCCTAGGCAGTGCATGCGAATGTTCCGACATTTCCAGTCCGATCGCTCGAGTAATTTGGACTTAGGCCATGGCCTCGGCGCACCAGCGCATCTCTTCGGCGATCCCGGCCGCCAGGTCCGGTTGCTGCAACTCCGCCGGCAGCACGCCCC
>JALHLM010000578.1 GCA_022844585.1 Pirellulales bacterium
ATTTATTGGCGGTGCATTGGTCGCCGTTGATGCGCGAGGGACGCGTCGTCGGTGCGACCGCGCGGCTGCTGGAAACCGCCGGGCGCCCCGGTAACGCGAGCATCCGCGCGCTGCGCACGCTGACCGGCGCGCGGCAGGTCGACTACCAGGGTCAGACGCTGACCGAGTTGTCCACCAGCGGCGACGCCGCTACGATCGAATTCAGCGGGTACGAATGGATGGATATCGAGCTACGGTGGGCCTAGCGAATGATCGTCACCATTGATGGACCGGCCGGGGCCGGAAAAAGCTCCGCCTCGCGCGAGCTGGCGAAGCGGCTCGGCTTCCGCTTTCTCGACACCGGCGCGATGTACCGCGCCGTGGCCCTGGCCGCCATGCGCCGCGGGCATGACTGGGATCAGGCCGAGGCGCTCTCGGACTTGGCGCAATCCATTCGCATCGAACTGACCGATTCGCAAGTCTTGCTCGACGGCGAGGACGTGTCGGGAAAAATACGCACGATGGAAGTCACGTCGCTCACCCATTTCGCGGCGAACAACTCCGGCGTGCGGCGGCGGATGGTGGAACTCCAGCGGCAAGCGGCCGGAACCGACAACGTCGTCACCGAAGGACGCGATCAAGGCACCGTCGTTTTCCCGCACGCGGAATGCAAGATCTTCTTGACGGCCAGCCCCCAGGAACGCGCGCGGCGGCGGTTACTCGATCTCGAGCGCAACGGCGAACACGTCACGTTCGAGGAAGTGCTCGCCCGGCAAACGGAACGCGACGAACGGGATTCCGCGCGGGTCGACGGCCCCTTGCGTCAGGCCGACGACGCGATCGAGTTTTGCACCGACAACCTCTCGGAAGAAGAAGTCGTCGACGGCCTGGCCCGCATCGTGGAATCGCGCATGGCGGCGACATGAGCAGCCATCAACGATCACTTCCCAAACGAATCTGGTATGACTCGCTGCGCGTTCTCTGCCGCATCGTGTTCCTCGTAGTGTATCGGATTCGCTGCGAGGGGCGCGAGCACGTTCCGCGCGAAGGGGGCGCGCTCGTCCTCTCGAATCACCAGAGCCATCTCGATCCCATCATCGTGGGCCTGGGCTGCGATCGGCGGATGAACTACCTGGCGCGCGAGACGTTGTTTCGCTTCCCGCCGTTCCGTTGGCTGATCCATTCGCTCGACGCGATCCCCATCGACCGCGAGGGGCTTGGCCTCAACGGATTGAAGGAAACCTTGCGGCGCATCAAGCGCGGCGAACTGGTGGTGATGTTTCCAGAAGGCACGCGCACCCCGGACGGCGAGGTGCATACCTTGAAGCCCGGCTTTAGCGCCTTAGCGCGGCGGCTGAACGTGCCGCTCGTGCCCGTGGGTTTGGACGGCGCCTTCGACGCCTGGCCGCGCACGCGCATGTTCCCGCGCGGCGGAAGGATTCACGTCGAGTACGGCGCGCCGATTCTTCCAGAAGAAATCAGCCAGTTCGAGGATCGCGAACTAGTCGCCGAAGTGGAACGACGCATCCGTGCGTGCCATGACAAAGCTCGGCAACAACTTCGGCGCATGGAAGGCAGTCGCCTGGACGTGGCGCGCGTGCCGGAGTGACGGCTCGCGTCGAATACTAAACGGCGACTCCCAACTTCTTCGCGCGACGGCGGAGCGCTTGCTGGAAATAGACCAGCGGATACGGCCGGCGCTTGCGGGCATAGGCGAACGTGGATCGCACCAGGCTTTCCGACAAAACGCCGGCGTCGACCAATGCGACCACGGCGTCGATGTAAGCGAACTCCTCCGGGCGCCGGCACTTGAGCCCCGTGGTGAGCATGTCGCGCAGCGTAATCGTGCGTCCCGCGGCGAGCGGCTTGCTCCCTTGCGCGAAAATCCGCCCGGCGACGGACATCATGCCGGTCAGCCCAAGCAAACGCACGAACTGCCGGCGCGTAAAGATGCGAGTGTTCATGCGCGGCTTATAGGAAAGCCGCCCGAACGCTGCAAGAGCAGTTTGTGACTCGGAAATGCGATTAATGCAGCTAAGCGCCCACCGATAGAGCCGGAAGCGTCAGCGCCCGGAGTGATTCAAGGACGGCGTCGCGGCCAATTCGCTCCGGGCGCTCACGCTTCCGGCTCTAGAATTCTGTTCGGACGGCAACTTCGCAGCGTCAGAATCGGCGGCGGGCCAGAGGATCGCGGTGCCGTCGCGGCTCGCGGTCAACACGTCGAGGCGATCGTCTTCCGCGGTGAAGGCCGCGCTCGTGACTTCCATCGCGTGGCCGCGGAGCGTCAGCAGTTCCTTGCCGGTCAAATCCCAGATCTTCACCAGGTTATCCCGCGCGGCGGTGAGAATCCGCGAGCTATCCGGCGAAAAACCAACGGCGGTGATTTCCGCGGTATGCCCGGAGAGCGTGCGCAGCAGCTCGCCGGTTTGTGCGTTCCAAACATGCGCGATGTTATTGGCGTCGCCCGCGATCAGCAGCGCGCCGTCCGGCGAGAGCGCCGCCGTGTTCAGCGGAGCATTGCCGTCACGGAACTCGCGTTCCGACGCGCCAGTCGATGCGTTCCAGATTGTCGCCGCGCCGTCATTCGACGCCGTGATGATCCGCGCGCCGTCGGTGGACATTTCCGCCGACTGGACACGTCCATGCGTGTCGATTCGCGTGCTTGGCTGCGCGGTCGCAATGTCCCATAACACCAGTTGGCCGTCTTCGCCCGCGGTGAGAATCTGCGAATCGTTCGGCGCGAAGGCCGCTGAGGTGAGTCGTCCGGCATGAACTCCTTCCAACTTGGCGACCACGCGTTTCTCGCTTACGCTCCAGATCTTGGCCGTGCCGTCCGCGCCGGCGGTGACGAGGCGATCGTCGGAATCATGCGCGAAGGCGAGATGCGTGATCGCGCCCTGTGGACCGAAGCTGCGTTCCTGCTGGCGCGTGGCAAGATTGAACAGCCGCGCATGACGCCCGCCGACGGCCAACAGGCTGTCGCCGTCCGGCGAAAAAATGGCTTGCCAGACCGAGCTGCGGCGCGGCGCGTGATCGAGCCAGCCATGCGCCGCATCTGACTTGCCAAGTTCCTGGAACGTGTGCAGATCCCAGAGGTGGATCTGATATTCCGCTTCCAAGCCCGAACCTTCGCGGTGGCTGACGGTGGCGGCGCGGGCGCCGTCGGGCGAGATGGCGACGCTGGAGACCGACTGCGCGCCATGCGGCAACTCGGCGACGACTTCGGACGATGCTCGATCCCAGACGCGGACTTTGTTGTCGGCACAGGTGGTGATCGCCAATCGATCGTCCGGCGTGATCGCCAGCGCCCGGACCGGGCGAGGGTGGAAGAGCTCGCGGCCGTCGCGCTTTTCGCCGGTGATGGGATCCCATTCAAGGACTGTGTGATCGTCGCTGGCCGTGATCAGACTTGCGCCGTCGGAGGTAAAGTGAGCAGCGTTGATCCGACGAACGTGTCCGTGCAATTCTTGCAACGGTTGATTTTGATCCAAATCCCACAGTTGCCCCGGACCGTCGTCGCGGCCGGTAAACAGCAACGCCTCTTGCGGCGCGAACGCGGCCGCCGATAGCGCAACGTCGGCGCGGGCTTCGAGCGATAACACCTGCGCGGTTGGCGTTGCGTCGTTGAGCTTCCACAACTGCGCGAACGGACGCGC
>JALHLM010000579.1 GCA_022844585.1 Pirellulales bacterium
ATCTCGCTGGGCTGACCGTTCGTATAAACGGTGCAGCAAACGCCCTGGCCGCGCTCGATGTCCTCGTAGAGATCATCGCTCGCCTGCACGACGGCCCGCGTGGGACGGTCCGTGCCGAAGAACGCTTGAACCTGCGCATCGCTCAGCGGCACCACGACGCCGAAGTCGGCTTCGTGGTCGACGCGATCGATATCCAGAATCGACCCGGTCCCATCCGCGTCGGCAATCTCCCGGGCTTCCTCGATCGACGTCGGCCCTTCCTCGCTATAGCGAAAGCGTCCGGCGACGAACTCGCGCTCTTTGAGTTTGTCGAGCGCGCGCTGAAAATCTCTTTCGAAGGGAACAAAGTACTGCCAAGGTTCCGCGCCCATGACGCACCTCGCCAGAGTGAGAAGGAAAGGGAGCCCGTCAGAAAAGCTTAGTACAAGCTCCACGGCAGGCGTTCGGCGAGCGACGTGTTTCCGGACCGGCGTTGCGTTCGAGCAACATGGCGCAGCTTCATGTGGCCGGAACGCAACCGTGGCACTCGAATATTAGAGCCGGAAGCGTCAGCGCCCGGAGTGAATCGCGCTCGACGTCGCTTCCCATGCGCCCCGGGCGCTCGCGCTTCCGGCTCGATTGGGCCATTGGGCCCGGTGCGACGTTGAGCCAGTCCGCCGGGAGGGGTAAGATAGTTGGGCTGATCTTCCCGCCGCGACCACTTTTCCCGCCCGGAGCCGCACCCCCGATGAAAGGCATGTTAGCCGTCCTGCTGAGTATTGCGTTGACGGCGATCTGTTGGGGCGTCTACGGCCCGGTGCTGCACGAAGGCCAGCATGGCATGGGCGCCATGATCAACGGCCAGCACGTTTCCAGCATGTGGCGGCCGTTCACCTGCGTCGGCCTGGCGTATTTCGTGATCGCGGTCGTCGTGCCAGCGGTCCTGCTGCGATCGCGCGGCGAGGCCGGCAAATGGACGGTGACCGGCACGATTTGGAGCCTGGCCGCTGGCGTGGCAGGCGCCTTGGGCGCGCTCGGCATCATCATGGCCTTCAAGAACCAGGGCAATCCCATCTACGTGATGCCCCTGGTGTTCGGCGGCGCACCGGTGGTGAACACCTTCTTCACGATGTATCTCAATAGATCTTACAAAGAAGCCGGGCCGTTGTTCTTCGCCGGGCTCATCCTGGTTGTCACCGGCGCCGTGGTCGTCTTAGTCTTCAAACCTGGCTCGGCGCGCGCCAGCGCCGAACTGACGCCCACGCAGTTGATGCAAGTCGCTTCCTGGGTGACGGTGACCGCGCTGAGTTGGGGCGTCTATGGACCGGTGTTGCATAAAGGCCAGACCGCGATGCAAGGCAGCCGCTTGCGACCATTGGTCTGCGTGGGCCTGGCGTATTTCTTGATCGCCGTGATTCTGCCCTTGTCCGTGATGGCGGCCACGCCGGAGCCTGGCACGTGGACCAACATCTCCGGGACTGCTTGGAGTCTGGCGGGCGGCGCGGCTGGGGCGATCGGCGCGCTCGGCATCATTCTCGCCTTCAACTTCGGCGGCAAACCGGTGTATGTGATGCCGCTGGTGTTCGGCGGCGCCCCGGTCGTGAACACGCTCACCACGATGCTCACCAAAGGCAATTTCAACTCCGTGAACCCTGTGTTCTACGCCGGCCTGATCATCGTCGCGGTCGGCGCGGTGACGGTGTTGATCTTTGCTCCCAAGGGAGGACACAAACCCGCGCCGGCGCCAACTCCGCCGCCGGAGCCAGTCGCCGCGCACTGACGCGACGCTGTCACGTCCGTTCCGACTTCCGAACTCCTACTTCCGACTTTTCCCAATGTCCTCCTACCCGCAATTCTTCCGCGTTCGCCAGCATTTCGAGGCCCCGCGCGTCGAGGACGTGCCAGGCGAGGTGGAACGGCAGCTCGCCGCGTTGCGATTGAGCCAGCGGATCAAGCCTGGCCAGTCGGTGGCCATCACGGCCGGCAGCCGCGGGATCGCGAATATCAAAGAGATCATTCGCGGCGTCGTCCAGCACATGCTGCGGTTGGGCGCGCAACCGTTCATCGTGCCCGCGATGGGCAGCCACGGCGGCGGCACGCCGGAGGGGCAAACGCAGATTCTGCACGACTACGGCATCACCGAGCCGTACTGCGGCTGCCCGATCAAGGCCAGCATGGAGACGGTGATCGTCTGCCAAACCGCCGAAGGTTTTCCGGTCCATTTCGATCGCCATGCGTCGGAGGCCGATCATGTCTTTGTCGTCGGCCGCGTCAAGCCGCACACCGATTTCGTCGGCGACATCGAATCCGGCCTGATGAAAATGATGTTGATCGGCCTCGGCAAGCACGAAGGGGCGAAAGTCTATCACCGCGCGATTCAGGATTACAGCTTCGGCCAGATTTTGCGCAGCGTGGCTGGCGAAGTGCTGAAGAAATGCCATATCGTCGGCGCATTGGCCACGCTCGAAAACGGCTACGATCAAACCGCGAAGCTCGCAGCCGTCCTGCCGGAAGAGTTGGAAGCCCGCGAGAAGGAATTGCTGCTACAGGCCCGCCAATGGATGCCCCGCCTGCCGTTCAAAAAGGTCGATATCCTGCTCGTCGACGAGCTCGGCAAGAACATCAGCGGCGCCGGCATGGACACCAACGTCGTCGGCCGCAAGAAAAACTTTCACGGCCCCTCGCCGGATGAATTTCCGCAAGTTAAACGGATCGTCGTCCGGGGGCTCACCGAAGCCACGCACGGCAACGCCTCGGGCATCGGCATGGCGTCGTTCGTCACCACGCGCACGCTTCGCGCCACCGACATGGTGAAGACCCGCATTAACTGCCTCACCAGCGGCCACACCTCGGCGGCAATGTTGCCCATCGACTTCGAAAGCGACCGCGAAATCCTGGACGCCGCGTTGCCAACAATCGGCCTCACTGACCCGCCGCACGCGAAAATCCTCTGGATCACCAACACGCTGGAAATCGCCGAAGTCGAGTGCTCCGCGTTCTATCTGCCGGAAGCCAAAGAACGCCCCGACCTGGAAATCCTCACGCCACTACGCTCGTTGGCCTTCGACAGCGACGGCAACCTCTCCAGCTGCCACGCTTTGGGCACGGCGAAATGAACTCCAGGATTCAACACTGAGCTCACGGAGAACACGGAGGAGTTAACCGCGAAACACGCGAAATAACGCGAAAAGTAGGATTGAAGGATTGTCGTGCGCGGAGAGAGTTGAACTCTCCGTTCCGTATCCTTTTCGCGTCATTTCGTGTGTTTGGCGGTTAAATCTCCTGCCTCTGCGACTCCGCGTCTCTGCGGTAAAAGTGGTTCCGGCCCCGGGGCTTCTGAGGCGACCGACTTCGTGTATACTTTCACGAAGTCTTCGTTCCGGCAGCTTTCGCCACCCAATTCCCCGCGATTTTCCCGCCGATGGCCACTCAGCTCGACGATCCTCGGATCATTGAATTCGACGTCCGGACCGACGAAATGTTGGTCAACATGGGTCCCCAGCATCCCAGCACCCACGGCGTGCTCCGGCTGGTCCTAAGGACCGACGGCGAAGTGGTTTCCGAGGTCACGCCGCACATCGGCTACCTGCATCGTTGCGCGGAAAAGATCGGCGAAAACCTCACGCCGCGGCAGTGGATTCCGTACACC
>JALHLM010000580.1 GCA_022844585.1 Pirellulales bacterium
CCCGGGGCGTCATCGCGACATTCGGTGCAGTTTGCGATTCGGCCGTCGTGATGTGAATCTGGAATTCGCTGCCCACGCGCCCGCCGCCCCAACTATAGCGCTGGCCATAGACGCCCCACACGGAGCCGTCTTGCGTCAGGCTCTGCCAGGCGATGGCGAAATCGCCATTGGTGTCGATGGCCACAGACGGGAACTGTTGGAAGTTCGCCGTAAAGCTGTTGACGAGAAATTGACTGCCGAACTTCTCGCCCTGCGCGGTGAATCGTTGGGCGTAGACGCCATACAGCACGCCGTCGCCGGTGCTGCTTTGCCAGGCGACGACAAAATCGCCGTCGGCGTCCATGGCCACGGTGGAATCTTGTTGGTTGCCGGCGAAAAGCGTGTTGGCCAGGAATTCATTGCCCTGACCGACGCCGTCGGCGGTAAAGCGGCGCGCGAAGATCCCGTAGCCGCTGCCGTCGGTCGGGCCGCTCCACGTGATGACAAAATCGCCGTCGGCGTCCATGGCCACGTTGGGCAAGCGCTGGGCGCCGGCGGTAATCGTGTTCGCGCGCGTTTCGATGCCAACCGTAGTGCCGTCAGCCGCGTAGCCCTGATAGTAGATCCCAACGCTGCTGCTGTCCTGGTCGACGCTTTCCCAGGCGATGATGAAATCGCCGTCGTCGTCCATGGCGATGGACGAGCGCCCCTGGAATTTGTTCGTCCGCGTGTTGACGCGAAATTCCGCGCCGACGGGATTGCCGCCCGCGTCGTAGCGCTGCGCGTAAACGCCGTAGTTGCCGCCATCTTGTCCGACGCTGCTCCAAGTGATGACGAAATCGCCGTCGGCGTCCATGGCCACCGTCGAGAATCGCTGGTGGCTGGTGATGAACGTATTGACCTGGAACTCACCGCCAATCTTCTCGCCGCCGGCGGTGAATCGCTGTGCGAAGATGCCCCAGCCGTCGCCGTCTTGGTTGTGGCTGGCCCAGGTGATGACGTAATTGCCGGCGTCGTCCGAGGCGATCGTACCTGGAGCGCCGATGGTAAAGGTCTGGTCACCGGTGGTCGTGGTATTGACCAGAGTTTCCCCGCCGTCGGGGACAATTCGGGCGATCTCGAAATTGATCGTATAGTCGCCGCCGGCGAGGCCGTCCAAATCGCCGTCGAGACCATTCCCGGCCACGTCCTGCAACGTGGCGAGCGCGCTTAATGTGTAGACGCCGCCGGGCAGCGGCGTCACGAAATGCAGAGTCGCTTCATGGCGATTGGTGACGGCGTTGAATCCGTACGCGACTTCTGCAATGTTCTCACTGTAGTCGGCGCCGAAGAGCGTCAGGCGATAATTGGCGGGATTCAACGCGCTGCCCGCGCCACTGGCGCCATCGACCTCCGACATCGCCTCGGAAAACGCGATCGTCAGTTGCTCGGGTGCACTAACCAGACGATCCCCTGACATCACGGGATGCGGGTCGCCAGCCAGAAAGGCTCCGGTGGCGAAGGGCGCATCAGCGTCCAACATCGCGCGGATTTCCAGCGACTCGAATCGAAATCGCCGGCGCTGGGCGCGCGGAACCGCTACGGCGCCTCGCCTCGTGCGTCCGAGCTTCATCGTGGGTGCAATCCTTCTAGGGATTCGGCCGTCGAGGAATATCTAGGTGTGTAAACGTCCGCGGCTCGAACCGGATGGCGTGGCCCACATACGCCGCCCGAGAGAGTTCCGCCCAAATCGCGCGCGAAAAGGAATCCGCCCGCCCCGAGCCACCCGCCCGTTGGACGCGCCGATCGATTGCCTCCCTCGCTGCACCAGCAACTTGCCTAATAGTTAGCCTACTGTCAATCATGCAGGTCGAAAAGGAAAAAGCGATTGTACTGATTTTGACCGCTGTTTACTTTGCTGGCGTGGATCTCCGACAAGCCCAGGGAAGGCCGCCCATGACTTCACCATGGGAAAAGTCTTTGAGGGCCCTCCCTGGGCTTGTAAGCTGTTGCGTCGAGGGAAACCGCTGCGACGGTTTACTCTTGCCCCACAGAGGACTTATGATCGGGGAATGAACAAGGCCTTCGTCCGTGAACCCGATGACACGGGGACAGCGCATTGCCCCCGCTGCGGCTCGGCCGGGACCAGCGTGGGCGGTCAGACGCTCGACGCCTGGCTTTCTCCGGCGGCCCGAAAGACCCTTCCGGACCGAGCAAGCTTCTGCCCATACCCCCGTTGTGAGGTGGTCTACTTCGACCAGTTTGACCGCGTGGTCACGGTGGACGAGATCGAGCGGCCGATCTACCCCAAGCACCCTTCAGCGCCGCTATGCGGCTGTTTCGGGTTCTCGCTCGACGACATCGAAGCGGACCTGGCGGAAGGCGGCGTCGCAAGGACCAAGGCCCTCGTCGCCCGCGCCAAAACCGCGGAAGCGCACTGCCTGACCGCCGCGGCCGACGGCCGAAGCTGCGTGGGAGAAGTGCAGCGGTGCTATATGAAACTGAAGGGGTAGATGAAAATCTGAATTTCTAAATTCGAATGTCGAATCAAATCCGAATGACTGAATGTCGAATGGACTTTGTGACAGCATTCGTCATTCAGTCATTCGACATTCTTTCGTCATTCGGATTTCGACATTCGATATTCCTCCCTACTGCGGCGTGCAGACGTAGTAGTAGTTCAACATGTCGTGGCCGAGCGATTCTACGCGGACGTTCGCGAAGCCGGCTTTGTTGAGCATTTCGAGGGCTTTCTGTTTGCCCCACATCGCGCCGAGGCCGGGGCCGCCGCCCGCCAGTGAGACGGACATGCAGTGCATGCAGGAGATCGCGTAACCGAGCGTCGCCAGTGGATAGCGGCCGTCGGTATGCGCGTGTCCGGAACCGGCGATGTCTTGCATCAGGAACACGCCGGACGGTTTGAGCGCGCGATGGATGTGATCCAACACGCGTTGCGGACGCACCTGGTCGTGGATGGCGTCGAAGGCCGTGATCAGGTCGAACCGCGCGCTGTCGTTCATCTCCGCCGCGTCGACCGCTTCGAATTGTACGTTTGACACGCCCATGGCGCTGGCCTGGCGGCGCGCTTGTTCGATGGCCTCTTGGGAAAAATCACGTCCCAGGAACCGGCTCTGGGGGAACTGAGATGCGAGATAATTCATCGCCCGGCCCGCGCCGCAGCCGACGTCCATGACTTCGATGCCGGCTTCGAGTCGTTCCATCAGTCCATTGGCCAATGGCAGGATATGATCCCGCAGCCCCGCCACGACGGTTTGCGCGCTTTCCTCGGCCATGACTTCGTGAAAGCGGTTGTAGGCCGAATACGGCACGCCGCGGCCGTGACGAAACGCCTCGCACACCAGATCCTCGACGCCCCCCAGTACCGCGAACCACTGCATGCTGGCGGCCATGTTGTTCGGAACTGCCGCGCGGGTGAGCCAGGCCGCATGTTCGGCCGGCAGGCGATAGGTCTGGTCCTCGGCGGAGAATTCCACCACGCCGCCAGTGACCATCGCCCCCAGCCATTCGCGGACATAGCGCTCGCTCAATTCCGCCGCCTCGGCGATCGCGGGACAGCTTGCCCGTTCGAGCCGTGCGAGTACGTCAAACAGACCCGTGCGGTGCCCCAGCGAGAGCATCAGGGCCAGCCCTG
>JALHLM010000581.1 GCA_022844585.1 Pirellulales bacterium
GCGAAAGACGCGAAACGTCGCGAAATGAATGCGGGAAAGTTGTCCACGGAATACGCGGAAAAACACGGAAGGATGCAGATTGCCAAGCGAACGAGCCCGTCAGCAACTCCTCAGCCAAGCAATCCTCGGGTGATAAGCATCTCAACTTTCCGTGTCATTCCGTGTTTTCCGTGGACCAATATCTTGG
The DNA here is from genome assembly GCA_022844585.1 of Pirellulales bacterium. Classification (GTDB taxonomy): domain Bacteria; phylum Planctomycetota; class Planctomycetia; order Pirellulales; family JALHLM01; genus JALHLM01. The sequence goes on from JALHLM010000581.1 coordinate 188, forward strand.
ACCGATTTTTCGCGCCATTTCGCGACTTTCGCGGTTCCATTACGTCCAACATGTTCAAGTCATCGACTCCAACAGCACCACGCATTCCGCCGTGATGGCTTCTTGGCGGCCGATGGGGCCGACGCGTTCGCCGGTTTTTGCCTTCACATTGACGCGGGACGACTCGATTCTCAACAACTCCGCCAGGCGTCCTTCGATCAGCGGCTTGAACCGGCTGAGCTTCGGTTGCTCGGCGAAGACGATCGTATCGACGTTCACCACGCGGTAACCGGCCTCGACGATGCGGTCCAGCGCTTCGGACAACATCTCGCCGGAGTCGCGGCCGCGGTTGGCCGGGTCATTGTCCGGAAAAAGCTCGCCGATATCCCCCAGCCCCGCCGCCCCCAACAGCGCGTCGGTCACGGCGTGCAGCAAGGCGTCGGCGTCGCTGTGCCCGACCAATTGGTGGTCGTGCGGAATGTCGATTCCGCCCAGCCGCAACGGCCCGCCCGGCGTGAGTCGGTGCGTATCGTGCCCGATGCCGACTCGTAGGCGTGTCGTAACTGCTTCCGCCATCACAGCTTCCACGTCGAAACCAGGGCTCGCATCGCGGCCGGGATTATACCGCTCCGGCCCAAGACTGACAACGCGAGCCAATGGCCGCCCCCCAGGCATTCCGGTATCGTGATACGCATCCACAACATCTAAACGCGGTGGCCGCACTGAAAACTGAACACTGAAAACTTCAAACTACCCTTCGCCATGCCCCTGATCGAAATCCAGAACCTCGCTAAGAGCTATCTCGTCTACCAGAAACAGGAAGGCGTGATGGCTTCGTTGCGTGGACTCTTCCATCGCGAGTACCGCAGCGTCGAGGCGGTGAAGGGGATCGATCTCACGGTCGAGCGAAGCGAGTTCGTCGCTTTCCTCGGCCCCAACGGCGCCGGCAAAACGACCACGCTGAAGTTGCTTTCCGGCGTCATCACGCCCACGTCCGGCACGGCGACGGTGATGGGCTTCGTCCCCTGGAAGCGCGAAAACGCCTATCGCCGCCGTTTCGCCCTGGTGATGGGCCAAAAGAACCAACTCTGGTGGGACCTGCCGGCTCAGGAATCATTCCGGCTGCATCAACAGATCTATCGCATCGAACCGGATGCGTACCGGTGCACGCTCGATGAACTGGTTGACCTGCTGGGCGTTAGCCGCTTGCTCGCGCAGCCCGTGCGCGAGTTGTCGCTGGGCGAGCGGATGAAAATGGAGTTGATCGCCGCGCTGCTGCACTCGCCCGAGGTGTTGTTCCTCGACGAACCCACGATCGGCCTCGACGTGGTGGCGCAGCACAACATCCAGTTGTTCCTCCGGCACTATCAGGAAGAGCGCAAGATCACGATCTTGCTCACCAGCCACTACATGAAAGACGTCGCCGCGCTCTGCCGCCGCGTGGTGATCATCGCCCAGGGACAGATCATGTACGACGGCTCGCTGGCCGGCATCGTCGACCGCTTCAGCGGGCACAAGGTGATCTCGCTACAGTTCGGCGGCGACGAGGAACTGCCCGACAACCTGGAACGCTACGGCGAAGTGCTGGAACGCCGCGCGCCGAAAGCCAAACTGCGCATCGACCGCACTCAGGTCACGCAAGTCCTGGCCAGCATCCTGGCGAGCCACGCGATCGAGGACGTCAGCGTCGAAGACCCGCCGCTGGAAGATGTCATCGCCGAGATGTTCTCCCAGGTCGACGACCGCCTCCGCCAAAACGGCCGCGACACCGAGGCGCAGATCGCGGCGGCCGCGAATGCGAATTCTCGGTAGCGCCGCCTTGTGAAATACCGCGTTCACAATCTCTTTTCGCTGCGCGAAAGAGCGTTCCTTTCGCGGAGCGAAAGGAGACTGTGGGTCTGCGTATCGCCGCGATTTTTTGACCTAAACTTCCGTGGCAGTGAAATTCGCCTCATCGCTCCCCGGAGGATCTTTGGTTATGTGTCGTTCTATCCTGACGCGCCGCCAATGTCTGGGCGCTGGCGCGGTGGCCGCACTTGCCGCTTCGTATTCGACACGGGCGAAAGCGGACGAAAGTTCCGCTTCCGTGGAGCCGTTTCCGACGACGGCCGAGGAAGTCTTAACGCGCCTGCGGGACGGGAACCAGCGGTTTATTTCCGGTCAGGCGCGGCATCCGCACGCGGAATTGGCATGGCGGCGGGACTTGGAGCAAACGCAGAAGCCGTTCGCGACGGTGCTGAGCTGCAGCGATTCCCGCGTGCCGCCAGAATTGTTATTCGACCAGGGCTTTGGCGATTTGTTCGTGATCCGCGTGGCGGGACACGTGATCGATCCCTCGACGCTCGGCAGCCTGCAATATGCCTTGGTGCATTTGCAGACGCCGCTGTTTCTTGTGCTCGGGCACGAGCGGTGCGGGGCCGTCACGGCCGCCGTACAGGCGTTGTTGGGCGAGCACCAGGAACCGGCGAAGATTCAGGCGCTCGTCGATCTGGTCGAGCCGGGGCTCGAAAAAATGGACCTGCACGGCGAACGCGACGCCGTCGTGCGCCAGGCCGTGGCGGCCAATGTTCGCTGGACGATGCGTCAATTGACCGACCTCGTGCAGGATTCTACGCAATTGGCCGGCGCGGTCTATGAGCTTGATCGCGGCGAAGTGGAAATGTTGACCTAGGGAATTGAACTCAGGGCGTCGGCCGCCACTTGCCATCGCCGTCGAGGCGCATCATTCTTACGACTTCCCCCCACCCGTGGATTCGTAAGAGAAATATGATGCGCCCCGCTTGCTTATTGATCGTGTTGCTTGGCGCGTTGATTCGCGCCGGCGGCGCTGCGCCGCCCAACATTGTGTTCATTGTGGCCGACGACCTCGGCGTCAATGATTTGCACTGCTACGGGCGAGCGGATCACGCGACGCCGCGACTCGACGCCCTCGCGGCTCAAGGCACGCGATTTACTTCCGCCTATTGCGCGCAGCCGATTTGTTCTGCTTCCCGCGCCGCGTTGATGACGGGCAGATCGCCCGCGGAATTGCATCTCACGACGTACTTGCCGGGGCGACCGGACGCACCGAGTCAATTGCTGTTGCACCCGCCGATCGAGAAGCAGTTGCAGCTTGCCGAGGTGACAATCGCGGAAACGCTCAAGGCGGCAGGCTATGCCACGGCCTGTATTGGCAAGTGGCACCTGGGCGACGACGGGTTCTCGCCGCTCGAGCAGGGGTTTGACGTCTATTTCCCTGGCCAGGCCAAGACTGAGCCGACGGCGACGGAAGGGGGCAAAGGGGAATTCGAGTTGGCGTCGCAGGCCGTTGCGTTTATTGAGGAGCATCGCGACCGGCCGTTCTTCTTGTATGTAGCACACAACAATCCGCATATTCCGCTCGCCGCACAGGCGGAACGTGTGGAGAAATTCGCGGGCGCGTTCAATCCCACGTACGCGGCGA
>JALHLM010000582.1 GCA_022844585.1 Pirellulales bacterium
TTTCCGCGGCGTTCACTTGGTTCGTGATTTCCGACGACCCCCTGGGCGCGGAGACCGAAAACCCTGACGAGCCGGAGCGCGACCATGCCTGACGCCGTGCCGGAAGCCGGCTGGGGCTTGCCCACGGTCCTGGTGATCGTGATCGTGGCCAGCGTGTATTTGGGCACGCTCGCGCAGCGCGCGATGGCCAAGAGCGGTTTCTTGAAAGGCTTCTTTCTCGGCAACCGCGGGCTCGGCGTGTGGGCGATGGCCCTCACCGCCACGGTGCAAAGCGGCGGCACGTTCATGGGCGTGCCTTCGTACATTTATACCTACGGTTGGATCGTCGCCCTCTGGATCGGCAGCTACATGCTGGTGCCGCTGACAGGCTTCGGCATCTTGGGAAAACGCATTGCGCAACTCTCGCGCCGCACCGGCGCGGTCACGGTTCCAGAACTATTTCGCCGCCGCTTCGATAGCCCGGCGCTCGGCATCGTGGCGTCGACGTTTATTCTCGTTTTCTTGTCGTTCCTGTTCATCGCGCAATTCAAGGCCGGCGCGATTGTGATGAAGATCGCCATCCCCAATTCCGGCGCATTGTCGCTGGCGGAAGAGTTACCCGCGGCCGCCATCGATGCCGTCGCGCCAGCCGCAAGCGCGCTCGGTTTTTGGGAAAACCTCGACAAGAAGTACCTGTTCGGGCTCGTGATCTTCGCCTGCACCGTCGTCGGCTACACACTCATCGGCGGGTTCCTCGCTTCCGTCTGGACCGATTTGTTTCAAAGCGTGTTGATGTGGTTCGGCGTCCTGATTCTGTTGGGACTCACGCTCTATCATGTCGGCGGCCTGGAGAACGCCACGCGCACGGCGATCGAAAACACCGGCCCCGGCTATGCCTTCGGACCCGGCTACGGTGCGATCAATCCAGACACCGGCCAGGCCCGCGAGTTCTTGCCGGTCAGCCTGGCCGTGTCGATGTTCGTGATCTGGATCTTCGGCGGCGTGGCGACGCCGGCCGGACTCGTACGCTTGATGGCCAGCAAGGACACCGCCACGCTACGACGCAGCGTGCTGGTACTGAGCCTTTACAACTGTTGCATCTATATTCCGCTGATCGTGATCTGCATCGCCGCGCGCGGCATCATGCCAGGCCTGGAAAAGAGCGACGAAGTCATCCCGCGGATGGCGCTCATGATGACGCAGGATTTCGCCGGCGGCTCGCTCGTGGCGGGATTGATTCTGGCCGCGCCGTTCGGGGCGATCATGGCCACGGTCAGCACCTTCCTGATCGTGATCTCGTCCGGCATCGTCCACGACATCTACCAGCAAGTGTTTCATCCTCATGCGGACGAGAAGCACCTGAAACGGCTCACACGAATCGTAATGATCGTCGTCGGCATGATCGCCGTCGCAGCGAACATCAAGCCCATTGACTACCTGCAAGCGTTAATCGTCTTCTGCACGTCCGGCGCAGCGGCCACGTTCCTGGCGCCGGCCCTTCTGGCCGCCTACTGGCGCCGTGCCAATGCCGCCGGAGCGATCGCCGCGATGGTGACCGGCGCCAGCGTCGTGCTGGTGCTGTTCGTCATCGGCAAGTTCACTCCCGACCCTAACTTCGGCCCCACCAGTATGCGGCCGTATTACCTGTTGGGCCTTGATCCGGTGGTCTGGGGCATTCCGTGCTCGTTGATCGCGGGCATCGCGGTAAGCCTGATGACGCCACCGCCAGCGCCGGACCTAGTAGCGCGGATGTTCGATCGACTGCCGGCGGGCGCGAAGTAACATCAACCCGAAGCGCCAGCGAGGGGGGATAGACGCTGGACTTCAGCGCCACACCGCGCTGAAATGCGACGTCAACTCCCCCTCGCTGGCGCGCTTTGAAGTTGCGCTTTTCTTGAAAATACGGATGGGTGCCTGGGGCAGGGGCGAAAAACACGCGGCATGCGATGTCCCGCGCGCTGGGGCTTCGATAAAGCATGTTGCCGGCCGTATCGATGCCCCAGCGCGTGCGACGTTGCGACCTGTCACCACCGCCCCAGCCCCAGGCACCCATCTGTGCTCGTGAAAGCCGGCGAAAGCACAACTTCAAAACTGGCGCTCCGGGTTGGTGCTACACAACAAAAAAAGCCCGCCCTGGCTTTCACCAGGGCGGGCTTCAATCAGCAGTCAGACCTCACGCAGCTGTTAGTTGCGATAGGAGACCTGGCGATGGGCACGGGTCGACTTGCGAACGCGGGCCGAGCTGTCCGGCATCGGAGCAGCGGGGACCGGGGCTTCTTCGCTGCTCGATTCAACCGCGGCGCCGCCGCCGCACGAGCTGCATCCGCCGGTCGAGCAGCAGCTCGAGCAGCTATTGCAGCAGCTCTTGTGGCTGAACAAGCCTAAGAGGTCCAGGCCGCAGCACTTCTTTTTCTTGCAGCAGGAATCGCCGCAAGGATCGCAGCACGCGGTCTCGGCTTCGCAGCTCGGTTCGCAGGCGTCCGCACACGGATCACTGCAAGGATCGCAGCACGCCGTGGCGCACGGATCGCAGCAGGAATCGCCGCAGCACGGATCGCAGCAGCCGCAATCAAACAAGCCATGCAGACCCTCGAACAATTCGCGGATCGGGTGGCAGCACTTCTTGCCGCAGGGGTCGCAGCAAGGATCGCAGCAGGCGTCGCCGCACGGATCGCATTCCGTTTCGGCTTCGCAGGTCGGTTCGCAGGCGTCAGCACACGAGTTGCAGCCGCCCTTGTGATTGCCGAGCATCCGATCGAGCAACTCGAAGCCGTAGCTTTGGCTACAAACTCCCAAGCTGACGACCAGCGCTCCAACTAGGCTAGTCCATTTCATCGAACATCGTCTCCTTCTGCTGTGAACCAGGAGTGCGCGCATTCCCGACGGCCTTCCACTCGCGGACACCATTCGTACCCTTGGGCGTGAGGAGTGACTCCGTTCGGACAGGGCGTTTCGTGCGGGACGAAGGCCGAGGCTGATCGGGGTGTCGGCAGGCGTAGGCTGCGGGCGAGGGTCTCGATCCCCCGGTTCACAAGGTGTATTCCACCAGTGCCGTCGAGCCATTCCTTGACTCGAAAAGTCCAACGGCTGGGTCTGGCGCTCCCTCGCATGCCTTGTACAAGAGGCATGCTTTCCTCGTTAAGGGACACTGACGGTATCGTCCGCCGAATCGCAGGGCCTTGAGCGGTCGGAAGTATTTTTCGCACAAGGATTTACCGCTCCTTGTGGGCAAACCTTTCCACACGACGAAGCTAGTGAAACCCTGCCGATTATGCACCCGCGACCCAACCGAGTTTGCCGAACTTACGGTCGGAAAAGTCCCGCGCAAGTACGCGGCTTCCCGACTCGTCACGGTCGAGATCGCCGCTGGAGCCGGAACCGTCACACCAACCCGAAGCGCCAGCGAGGGGGAGAGGACACTGCCAGCCGTAGAGCAAGCAGCACACTGAGGATTACGGTATCTATCCCAGCTCCGCAATCAGCGCTGTGCCGCACTGTATCCCTCGTCCGCTCCTCCCTCGTTGGCGCGTCGGGCTAGGCCTTGTCTCAAAACGCGATTTTGACGTCATACCGCAGGTATCGTAAGAGGCAGGCCCATTTGATCATG
>JALHLM010000583.1 GCA_022844585.1 Pirellulales bacterium
TCTTCGAGCTTGACGACGTCGGCGGCGAGCACTTTGCCTGGGACCACGTGGTAAGTGAGGATCGCCGTCAACTTCTCCTTGTCCTTCAGCACGGCTTCCAACGTGCCTTCCGGAAGTTTCTCGAAGGCTTCGTCGGTCGGCGCGAAGACCGTAAAGGGCCCCTCGCCTTGCAACGCTTCGACCAGGCCCGCTACTTCCAGCGCTTTGGCCAACGTCTTGAAGGAGCCGGCCGCCACGGCCGTCTCTACGATGTCCTTGGGCTTTTCCGCCTTCGGCGCCTTACGGTGCGCGACCGTCTTCACTTTCGTGGTCTGGCAAGTTCCGGCGTCCAATGCGCCCGTCATGCCCAGGGTCGTCGCCAACACGCCCGCCAAGAATGTCCATTTGCTCCCCATCGTCGCGTCTCCTCGAAGTGACTGAGTTGCGAACTTTGGGATCGCAGCCGTCTGGTCTGCGATCCAAATCCCGCCGGTCACGCGACCGGCGGAAGAACGAGCGACGACAAAAATCGTTCAAATCGTTCACATCAGTCTACCAAGACTTCGACGGTTGGCAACAGGAAAAATCATTCAGATCGTCCAATGAATCGACATTTTTTATGCCAGCCACCCAATCAGGCGGGATTTCGGCGTCGTCATTCCGGCCCTGGAGGGTAGAATTGAGTGAAGTCGAACGATTGCTGAATTTGCTTAAAATCGTTCACAAAGGCCATTTGAAGGAGTGCCCCGCGTTGACGCCGTTGACCCCCAAGCAGGTTGCCCGCGCGATTGGCGTGAGTGAATCCTCGCTCAAGCGCTGGTGTGATCGCGGCGTGATCGCCACGGTGCGGACCGCGGGAGGGCATCGGCGCATCGATGTGGCGGCGCTGCTGGCCTTTCTGCGCGAATCGGGCCACCAGGTCGTTCAGCCCGAGGTGCTGGGGCTGCCCGCGGTCATCGGCTCCGGCCAGCGGACTTGGGAGCGATCGAGGGCGCGGCTGGTCGAGGCGCTGATCGCGGGTGACGAGGCCCTGGCGCGGCAAGTCGTGTTTGACTTGTTTGTATCGGGGCAATCTGTCGCGAACCTGGCGGATCAATTGTTTCATCCCGCGATGAAGGAAATCGGTGAGCGTTGGGATTGCGGGGCGGCCGAGGTCTATCAAGAACGGCGCGCCTGTGAGATCTGCAGCCGCGTGTTGTTCGAGCTGCGTGGCGCGATCGCCCAACCGGCGCCGGATGCGCCGCTCGCGATCGGCGGCACGCCGAGCGGCGATCCTTATCGGCTGCCGACGGCGATCGTCGAACTCGTCTTGCGCGAAGCGGGGTGGCGCTCCGTGTCGCTGGGTTCGTCGCTCCCATTCGAAACGCTCGCCGCCGCGGTGGTGAACCATCAACCACGCTTGCTGTGGCTCAGCGTTTCCTATCTGCAGGATGCCGCGACGTTTATCGAGGGCTATCAGCGCTTTTACGAATCGCTCGCCCCGCGCCCGGCGATTGCCTTGGGTGGCGCGGCGTTGACCGAAGCGATTCGCAAGGAACTCACCTACGCCGCCTACTGCGACAACATGCGGCAACTGGTAAGCTTCGTCGAGTCGCTGGGCGGGGCCCACACACCGTCGAGTACGCTGCGTTTGCACGATCAAGGCGATGTCGCTTAAACGCGGGAAACACGCGGAGTTCGGCCTTGCACCACATCGCTTTCTGCACGACCGAACTGCGTAACGGCGGCGCGGAACGTTGTTTGGTGGAGCTCGCAACGCGACTGGATCGCGGCAAGTTCCGTTGCAGCGTCGTGAGTCTCGCACCGCCGCCGAGCGATGTTGCACGCAGCTTGGCGCCACGGCTGGAAGCCGCTGGCGTGCCGATTCAGTTCCTCAACGTCACACGCACCACGCAGGCGTGGCGCGCCTTGCGCGAGCTCACGCGCATCTGGCGGGGCGACACGCCGGACCTCGTGCAGGCGTTTCTATTTCATGCAAATGTTGTTAGTCGTATTGCGGCCTCGCGCGCTGGCGTGCCGCATATTGTTGCAGGAATTCGAGTGGCCGAACGTCGCTCGCGCTGGCGATTGCGACTCGATCGTTGGACCGCCGGGAATGTCGAGCGACACGTCTGCGTGAGTGAAGCGGTCGCGAAGTTTTCTCGTGACGTCGGCGGGTTGCCGGCGGATCGCATCGAAGTGATACCGAACGGCGTCGACGTACGCACATATGAAAATGTATCACCTGCAGCGTTGACTTCGTTTGGCGTGCAACCAGGCCGGCGCATCGTGGTTTGCATCGGCCGGCTCGATCCCCAGAAGGGGCAGTTCTGGTTGTTGGATCATGCCAGCGATTGGTTGAAGCAACTTCCAGAGCACGATCTCGTGTTCGTGGGCGACGGGCCGGATCGCGCACAGCTGGAGTCGAAAATTGCCGCGCTCGGGTTGCAAAATCGCGTCCATCTGCCGGGCTTCCGGGCCGATGTTCCGGCCATCCTGGCGGCGGCCGATCTGCTCGTGGTCCCCTCGGCGTGGGAAGGGATGCCGAACGTGGTGCTGGAAGCCATGGCAGCCGGCCGGGCTATCGTCGCGCGGGACGTGGAAGGCGTGCGGGAATTGCTCGGGGCGACGCCGAATTCACCCCAAATCACGCCCATCGATAATGCGCAACTCTTTTCGCACCAAGTGGTTGCCATACTGAGCGATGCGGAGTTGCGCGCTTCATTGGAGGAGCAAAACCGTGCCCGTGCCGCACAGGAATTCTCCCTCGAAAGTATGGTGCGACGCTACGAAACGCTCTACGAAAGTCTGCTGCTGCGCCAAGGTAAAAAATAATCCGTCACATCTTTTATTTTTCCAGCGCCCGCAAACTCGGCTTGTTTTGGGCATCTTCAGGGAAAACTTCTTACGCGGCTTGCGACCGTAACGATTGAACTGCTTGACGCGTGGAATCGTCAGGTTAATCTTGGGGCGAATTGGGGATCAGTGGGGTGAAGTGGTGATTCATGTTGCTCACCGGCACGTACCAACGCTCGGTGGACGACAAGCTTCGCATCGCAATTCCCAAGCGGCTCCGGGACGCTTTGGGCGGCAGCGTGGAACGCGGGCTGTTCATCACCCCCGGCACGGACGGTTCTCTGGCCTTGTACACGGAGGAGGTGCTCACCCGACTCGCCGAACGCCTGGCAGTCGCTTCTCCCACGCAACAGGAAGTCCGCACCTTCAATCGGCTGTTCTACGCCCAAGCGGAATGGGCCGAACTGGATAGCCAAGGTCGTGTGCGGATCCCGACAGTCCTCGCGAAGTCGGCCGGCATCGCCGACGACGTTGTGCTGCTGGGGGTTCAAGATCACCTGGAGCTGTGGGACGTCGCCCGCTGGCAAGCGTACTTCGAGGGACGGGTAGCCCAGTACGACGAGTTCGCGGAAAAGGCGTTCTCACCGAAGACCAACGGCGAGAGGTGAGCCGGGACGCGACCAACAAATCAACGCTGGAAATGGGAGCGCAAGTTCGTCCGAGGGGTCGCCTTTGTGTGAAGCGGTGAGGAACGACTCACGGCCACGAGCCGTTCCGAATCACTTCGCAGGCGTGGAGGCAGGGAATGTCTCGCGTCGCGACGCGC
>JALHLM010000584.1 GCA_022844585.1 Pirellulales bacterium
TGCCCTGCTGTGGGTCGCCGCCGTGTTGGGAGATGCCGCCAACTACGCCTTTGGGCACTATCTTGGCCCGCGCGTGTTCAAGGAAAACCGCCGGTTCCTGAAGCGCGAGTATCTCGATCGTACGCAACGCTTCTACGACCGCTACGGCGGCAAGACGATCATTCTCGCGCGGTTCGTGCCGATTGTGCGCACGTTTGCGCCGTTTCTGGCCGGCGTTGGCGCGATGAGCTATCCGCGCTTCGCCGTCTATAATGTCGCCGGCGCCACGCTCTGGGTCGGCATCTTTCTCTGGGGCGGCTACTACTTCGGCGGCCACCCATTCATCCAGAAGAACTTCGAAGTCGTGGCATTGGCAATCGTGGCGATCTCGCTGTTGCCGATGGCCGTGGAATACTGGCGTTCGCGTGTCGCCAAGAAACGGGAAAGGGCGGCTTTGGGCGGTACGCCGAACGCGGACCCGTAGGCGTCGCGGTGCGATTGAATCGGCTTCGTACGGCGGAAGCCGGATGCTCGGGCTGTTCCAGTTAAACCTCTCGTGACGCGGTCGATTCCCCTCTCGGAGTTGGGCGGCTCCTGTACTTTTTCATTCTGAAATCGCACATTTGCGCCCCCCGTTGCGGGCGGACCTGTCTGGCGTCAATTCGGGGCTGTGGGGCGCTCCTGGCTCAAACTTGCACACGTGGCCTGCCGATGCTTTGCCTAGCACGCTGAGGCCATCCGACGCACTTTCCCTGACTGAGCCGCTGATGAACCGCGATAGCCGTTTTTCCTGGACGCACCCGCTCGACGCCTGGCTCCGCCGCCGGGACGCCCGGCTTTGCCCGCCCTGGCAGTTGCCGCGCGTCGAGCTCGAAGTCACTCGGGGTCGGACGCGCCAGGCGTTGCGACCGCTGGAATCGCGCGCCTACTTAATCGGCGCGGCGAACGACTGCGACCTGGTCCTGACCGACCCGCAATTCCCGGCCGTCTACGCCTACGTGATGCGCGACGCCAACGGCGTGAAAATCCGCGCCATCGCGGAATCGCCGATGTTGACGGTGAACAATCGGCTGGTGGAAGAAATTCGCCTCGTCGACGGCGACCTGGTTCGCACCGGGCCGTATGAATTCCGCGTGCACGTTTCGCCCGCCCCGTTGGAAGCGATCGTCGAACGGACCGGGATGCGCCACCGCATCGATCCGGCCGCTACGATGAACGGGGGAACACGAAACGCAATGTTTGCAGCGCCAAGAAACCAATAAGCAGCGCGGCGACGCCGTACGGCAGCTTGTCGGCGTGCGGAACACCGAATCGGGCCAGCAACAGTCCGAGCATAAAGAGCCCCAGGCTGGCGAACAGCACGAAGCAGCCGCCCGCAGCCATGATGCCTTTGAACGTGCCGTGCTCGGTCGGCTGCGTGTTGTAAAGCGGAATGGTCTTGCCCTTCCGCAGGCTCAGTTCGATGGAGTCCGCCAACTCCATCCCGCGCGCCGCGGCATGCCAGTCGGGCCAAACAGTCTCACCTTGCACCGCGTCGACAAACGCTTCGATCGCCGCATCCGTGGAACGATCCTCTGTTAGCGGCGACTGCTGCCCGGTCGCTTGTAATTCGGCTGCGCCATCGTCGGGGAGCGTGAGCGTGGCCTTGCCCTGCGGCCCCAGCAGACTGAGCTTGAGTCCCTCGACCGATTCCAACGGGCCGATCGACCAGCGAACCAGGATGTTCGCCGGTCCGCTCATCTGCACGCCGAGGTTCGCCAGGCCGATTGTTTCCCAGCGCGGGCACATCGCGGAGAGGCTGTTTAGGTCGCCGACCAGGCTCATCGCCAGGTCCACGTCGCGCGCGAAATGTCGCATCACGGCTTCGTCGCCCCGATCCGCCGCGGCGCGTTCAATCACGACTTGATCGCATTGGCCGACCGGCGAGTTCTCGTCATTCGCGATCCACTCCGACAACTGCCGCATGCCGGGCCGCCAGCGCCAGGGGCAATAGGGCACAAGCCGCGCCTTGGTCTCGGCGCAGATCATCTCCAGTTCGAAAAACGTCAGCACCGAGGGATGCAGAGGATGCGAAACGAGCGCCGGACTTCCCAGCTGGGCAATCCGTTTCAACTGCTCGACCCGGATCTCGGGGTCCATCCCACAGGCAACCACCGTGGCGTCGATCCCGGTCGCTTCAAGAACGACCGTCCAATCGCTCAGCCAGGCCGCGCGGGGAAATAACTGGCTCAACCGCGTCCGCAGCGGTTCGGCATCCCAGACGTGGGAAACGTCATGCCCCAGCCGGCGAATCGCCTCGGCAATGCTGAGAGTGTGCTCGTCGTGTCCAAGGAGGGCGAATCGCATACGGCGATTCTAGTGGCGCGGACGACGGGCGGTAAGCGGCGAGATTGTGGCGCGATTACCAAGTAACGCCGCGGCTGGACACACTAGCCCGACGCGCCAGCGAGGGTGAGTTCAGGTCGTTCGATCGGCGGCGTCGGCGATTTATCGGCGTCCGCTCCCCCTCGCTGGCGCGTCGGGCTGGTGATTCGTCTGTCGTCAACGCTTGGTTGAACAGTAACGGCGCGTGCCTGGGGCAGAGACGCCCATGTCGCGGTCACCATGGCGCGAACACTGTGGCTTCGCTGGTATAGTCGACAAGGCGACAGGGCGACAGGGCGCCGCAGCCTATTCGCCTTGATTACGGCCAGCCATTTCCCTCAGGCACGCCGCACGCGTTGCCTTGGCAATGGATGCGGCAACCATCTGCGCAGAACTCAACCGCAGCCTGCGATAGCAGACGGCGGGCGAGAGCTGGACTTCCTGGATTTCCTTTACGGCAGTTTGAATCTCGACGATCCTCCGCAACGCCGGTCTTTTTGGCGTTGGAGCGAAACAGCTCGCTACTTTCCACTGCTCGCGTTCGTTCGCCTTTGCACCAGCAGCAACCCGGCCGCCGCGAATGCCGCAAGCATGAAACTTGCCGGCTCCGGCACGGGGTTGGTGTAGTCGTTGCCGAAATTGTTGCGAACGTTGTTGAGATCGTTGATGTCGACATCGAAATCACCGTCCGTATCGCCGAGGCCAAAGGCGCCAAAATTGCCTCGCACTGCGTTGAGATCCTCAATGTTCACGATGCCGTCGCTGTTCGCATCGCCGGGGCCGTTGGGCAACGGTTGCTCGACCAGTTGGAGGCCGGGCGGGCGCTCGACCACGACTGTCTCGCTGGTCGTGGACAGAATCCGAAACAACGCCGGATCCAACTCGGCTAGCGCCCCGCTGGTCGCGAACACTTCGGCATACGCGCCGCCTCCCAGCTCCCACATCACGAACTCAATCGGATACTCGCCGGGCTCCAGATGGGTCACGGCCGATGTTAAGCTCGACCCGGTCAGATAGTCGGCGGTCAAGGATTGGCCGCCATTGGTGATGAGCGCCCCGGACGGACTGTTGATCGACGTAAAGCTGGCGCCGACGATCGTCAGTTCGCCGCCGTCGTCGCTGTTGAAACCGATCGTGTAGTCGCCGGCCGTTTCGATCACCAGCGACGCCGTGGCGCGCATGGCGAATCGATCGTCGTCGAGCAGCAAGCCACGAT
>JALHLM010000585.1 GCA_022844585.1 Pirellulales bacterium
CGCGGCTTGTTGTTGAGTGACTTTTTCCGCGGCCGGCGAAAACCCGGTACAGAGCCATTGTCCGCTCGGCGCGAGCGCGGTGACCACGTCTTGAGCGGCGCTGCCTGTGCCCGTGAGTCGGGCTTGTTCCGCACCGCTGGCAATATTCCAAATTCGTACTGTGCTGTCGCGCGCGCCGGTCAGAATGCGTTGGCGATCCGGGAAGTACATCGCTGTTTCGCCGAGGAAATCGTGTCCCTCTTCCAGCGTCGCTTCGAGTTTTCCGGTCGCGCGATTCCAGAGTCGAACCGCGCCGTCTTGATGCGCCGTGGCGACCCACTTGCCGTGCGGCGATGCGGCGGTGGAGAGGACCGCGGCGGCGCTGTTTTCGGAGTACACAATCCGTTCGCGGTATTCGGCCACGGGCCAGACGGCGACCGTTTTGTCAAAGCTGCCCGTCACCGCTTGCCGGCCATTGTCGGCGAAGCGACAACTGCGGACCCAGCCGTCGTGGCCGCGGAGCGTTTTCACGAGCGTGCCTTTCGCGGCGTCCCACACCTTGACGGTGTGATCGTTGCTGGCGCTCAGTACCTGGTTGCCGTCCGGGGCGAAATCGACGGAGCGTACTTCCGCCGTGTGGCCGCGCAGTTCCAGGTAACGCGGCGCGGCGGCGGGCGCTTGTTCGCGCGCCAGTTGGTCAAGGTCGATCGATTCAATCTGATCGATGTCCCAGATCAGCACGCGACGATCGGCCCCGGCGGAAACCACGCGACGGCCATCGGGCGAAAAAGCGCAGGCGTATACCGCGCCGGTGTGGCCGCGGAACGCCGGCAACGGCCAGTCATTTTTCGTTTCATCCAGCGACCAGATGATGGCGGTGCGATCCTGCCCCGCGGTGACGATGTGCGTTTGATCGGGCGAAAAATCGATGTCCCATACGGCCCCGGAATGTCCGATCATGGGGCGCCGCAGCGGTTCGGCCGCGGGCTGCGCGGAGTCGAGTGCGAGACTCCAAAGTTGCACCACGCCGTCGGTGCCGGCCGTGACCAGCCGCGAGCCGTCATCGGAGATTGCGGCGGCGAGCACCGGCGTTTCGTGGGCGGTGAACTCCAGGATTTGGCGCGGCGCATCGCCGGATAAATCCCACAGCTTGACGACGCCTTGTTTGCCAGCGCCGCCCGCGGTGAGGGCGCGCTCCGCGCCGACGAACAGGACGACATTTAAAGGTCCGCCATGCTCGAAGGTTTGTCGCGATTCGCCCGTCGCCGTGATCCACCGTACTGTGCCCGCGGCAGCGCCGACGAGGATTTCCTCGCCGCTAGGCGCCACAGCGATCGATTCCACGCGATCGTCGACCGGTACGCTCAAGTGCGGTTGGCTGGTCAAATGCAACAGCCGCCGCCATTCCCAATTGCGGTGATCCTGACTCTCCGCACGCTGGGGAATGCAGAGTTGCAAAAGCTCGAGCGCTTGCCCCGCGGCATTTTCCTCGATCTTTGCCGAGGCCAGGCCAATCTGCGCGACGTACGCCTCGTATTCCCGCTGCGAACGCTGCTTCGCTTCCGCCTCGGTGGCTTGGCGCGCCTTTTCGAAGTTCGTCTCGGCCGCGATCCTGTTCGTGTTAGCGATCTTTTCATTGTCGCTCGCGATCCGCGCGTTCGTTTCCGCTTCCGTCCGTTTCAGGTCCAGGTCCTTATTCGCGTCCACGAGGCTCTTCTGAGCGTCGAGGGCCTTGTTGCGCGCGACGTTCGCCTCGTTCCAGTATCGATAGACTACGACGAATGCCACGCTCACGACGGTCAACACCGTGAACACCAGCGCCGCCGCGACGTTGCGCAGCATGCGCAAGCGATTCTGCCGGGCCTGCCGTTCTTTTTGCGCTGCGGTGATCTTCTTGCGCAGGTCCGCGTGGCGAGGTTCCTGCGCATCCAACAGTGAGGCCGCCAAATCGTAGTCTTCTTTCGCCGTCGCGGCCTTGGCGTAGGCGAGCTTGGCTTCGATCAGGCGTTGCGCCGCTTTGACGTTGCCCGTCCAGAGCGCGACCGCCTCTTGAAAGCCGAACAGCGAGCGGGCGTACGTTTGGTAATTGTTGGTCCGCTGCGCCTCGGTCAGATCGTCTTCCGCGCGCGTCGAGAGGACGATGCTCTCCGAATGCGATTGGTAGGCGCGGACGGCCGCTTGGAATTCCTGCACGGATGCGTATCGATGCGCCGGGTCGGTCGACATGGCGCGCTTGGCGATATCGACCAATTCACCGCTGTGCTTGGTCGGCTGGATTTCATTCCGCGCCGCCGCGTACAGGCAGTTCATGATGTTCTTGCCGGTATGCGGCGGCTGCCCGGTGATGATCTCGTACAGCATGCCGCCGAGCAGATAAATGTCGCTCGCCGTGGTCACGCGATCGACCGGGCCGGTGGCCATTTCCGGCGCCATGTAGGCCGGGGTGCCTCCCATACTGCTCGATTGCGTGATGCTGCCCGACTTGCGGAACGTCCCGGTCGAGAGCGCCAGACCCCAGTCCATCACCAGCACTTCGCCGAAGCCGCCGAGCATCACGTTCTCGGGCTTCAAGTCGCGATGAATCACGCCGCGAGAATGCGCGAAGGCGACCGCGTCGGCCACCTTCATCAGCACTTCCAGATTTTGTGGCAGCGCGTAAGTCGTCAGCACTTCGAGCCAGGGCGTGCCGACCACGCGCTTCATCGAGTAGAACAGCGCGCCCTTTTCGTTCGAGCCGAGATCGTAGATCGGCACGATGTTCGGGTGGTCCAGCTCGCCGGTGACGACGGCTTCGGAGAGGAACTTGTGGCGCTGCTCCGCATCGCCGGCGATCTCGGCGTTGAGCATCTTGACCGCGACGACGCGATCGATCGACGCCTGGCGGGCCGCATAGACGACGCCCATGCCCCCTTCGCCGATCAGATTCAACAGCTCATAGTCGGCCGAGACGCTGTCCGGCTCTTCGGATTTCTTCACGTCGCGCGGTTTCACGACCAGCGTCGTCCGGCGCAAATCCTTCGCCGCCGCATCGCCGGTGCGGACCGTCATGCGCGGCGTCACGGCCGGCGGCGTGGCCATGCCCTTCCACATCGCCGTGACGCGGGCCTTCTCTTCCGGTGAAAGATTGCGGACGTCGATCGTCTGCCCGATGGACGTGATGCGCGAAGCGTCCTTCGATTTGTCGTACGGTTCTTCGAAGAGTCCGGTGCGCACCGTGTCACGAACGTCGTCTTCCTCGTCGTCGGCAGCATGGCCGAAGTTCGAAGTCCGCGCGAGTGATGGATCACTGGCGCGGTTTTGCGAGGAGAAATCAACTTCCGGCGCCGCACGGTCGCTGACCGGCGACTTTTGCGATTGACGCACAATGGCGGCCAACGTGGCGCGCACGAGCGCCACCGAATCGGTGATCGACGCGTCTTCAACGTATTCCAGCTTGACCGGGCGGTTCTCCCATTGATCCGCCGCCGCGGCGCGTTGCTGATCGTCCAAGTGCAAAGCGCCGCCGCACACCGGACAAATGCCGGTGTTGAAGACCGTTTCGCTCAGCGTCGAAGAACAGA
>JALHLM010000586.1 GCA_022844585.1 Pirellulales bacterium
TGGCTGACCGGAGCCTTCTCGCTGCCAGGCCGCGCAGCGCGGCCATCTCGGAAATCTTCGCCCATGCGCCGGCGCAAACTTGGGCGGTGGCGCGGATTTAACAGTCGCAAGGCGGCGCTATCGGCGCGATCGCTGCAATCCGCCCAACTCATCCCGCCGCGCCGCAACGGAGCTCCAGGAGCGCCAATTCCGGCGGGCAATTCAGCCGCAACGGCAACTCCGCGGAGATGCCGCGGCTGACATGCAGTAGCGTGGGCGACTCGGAGTACAAACCACCGGCGTATTTCACGCCATAACGCGACGGCACCGCCACCGGGCCAATCCACGGCAACACGATCTGCCCGCCGTGATTGTGACCGGAGAGCATCAGATCAAACCGGTACGCCCGGGCCCAAGCGATCTGATCGGGCGAATGGCTCAACAACATGCGCAGATGCGGGCGCTCGTCCGGCCGCAGGGCTTGCCGCATGTTCGCAGCTGGCGGCAGCCAAGGCAGTTCGTTGCCCGCCAGCAGGATCGTCGCGCCGCGCACGGTGATCAACTGCGCGCGGCCACTCAAGCTCGTCCAGCCGTTGTTCGCGAGGACTTCTCGGACTTGATCGATCGGCACCCGCTTGTCGTGATTGCCAAGGATGTAAAAGCAACCATGCGGCGCCTGCAGTGTGCCGAGCGTGGGCGCGATCCAATTGATGCACGGCGACTTGTCGACCAGATCGCCAGTCATCAACATCAAGTCCGGCTGAAGCGCATGGGCTTCGCGCATGACCTCGTCGAAAAACGCCCGCGGGATGCGCCCCGTATAGTGCAAGTCGGTCAGATGGCAGATCGTCAGGCCGTCCAGCTCCGGCGGCAATCGCGGAATTTCCAGGCGCTTGCGTGTGATTTCCAACTGAAGCGCCTGATTGCCTGGCACGGAGTTCATGAATCGCGCCTTGGAACTGCCGGCGATGCGCAATCCCAACTCTTGACCGAGGTCCCGGCGCGTCGAGCCGAGAATTTGCACGTTGTTCAATGGTGCTGGCCAGCGATGCGCCACCGCCAAGGGCGCCAACACGACAGCCACCGCCACGCACAGTCCGCCGTAGAACTGCAAAGCCGCCGGCCAGTCAGTGACCGTAGTTGTGGGCGGGGCGAGCCAGCCGAGGAGCATGGCGGCGGCGATCGCCACAGGGGCCATCGTTAGAAAACCATAGCCGAGAATCGTCAGCCACCAGACGCCCCAGCGCGGCATGCGCGTGGCATGGACGTGGTTGACGAACTCGATCCACAGCAGGACGTGCCCCACGAGACCCAGCAGGATCAGGCCCAGCGTCGGAATCACGGCGCTCACGGCAGCGGAGCGCTCTTCTCGGCCTGGGGCGGCACGGTTTGCACGATTCGCTCCACGGCGTCGAGCAGCATGTCGAGCCGGAACGGTTTGTAGAGCACGTCTTTGAGCCCTGCCTGACGGGCTTTGACGATCGAGTGGCCCGGATCGTAACCGTAGCCGGTCATCAGGATCAGTGGCACGAAGTCCAGCATTTCCTGCAACCGGACCATGAATTGATAGCCCGACATATCCGGGAGGCGAATGTCCGACAGAATAGCGTCGTACTGCAAGCCCTGGCCGAGGTTGCGGACCATCAGGATCGCTTCCTCGCCATCGTGCGCGGCTTCGACGATGCATCCGTAGCGTTCGAGCAGGCTGTGCGCCGCGCTCCGCACGGTTTCGTCGGCGTCGACTACGAGCACCAGGCGATGCCGCAGTCTGGGCCGCTTGCTGGCTTCACCGCCTTGCAGCACCGCCTGCGCTGGCGCCATTTGCCGGCCGACCTGCTGAATCACTTGCTTGATATCTCGGGCGTTCTTGAGAATCCGCTGCAACCGCTCGATCACATCGGTCTCGTGACCGATGTAACGCTCCATCAAGTTGACAGCGTCGTTGAGAATGTCGTCGACCGGCAGCGCCACGGCGCTGTGGATGGCGTCGACGCTCTCCAACGCGGCCGTTTGTTGCTGGGCGACCAGCAATTCGAGCGTGTTGAGCGCCACGGCCACGTCGCGCGAGAAGATCTCCAGGAACTGGCGATCGCTCTCGGTGAAGGCCCGCGGTTCCGGACTCTCGACATTGAACGTGCCGATCACCTCGTCGTGCAAGATGAGCGGCACGGTCAATGAGCTCTTCGCGTTGGCACAACCTTCTAGATAGAGCGGATCCTGCGTCGTGTCTTCACAGAGATAGCTTTTGCCCGTCGCCGCCACGAAGCCCGTTACGCCGTTGCCTTGCGGCAGAGCATACAGGTCGCGAGCCTGCGCCTCAGGGACGAGCCCCACCGCGAGCAGCGAAGTCAACTTTCCGGTGGCGCTCTCCAGCAGCCGAATCTCGACCACATCGAAATTCAGCAAGTCCTGCGTGTAATGCAAGATGTTGCACTTGAGCAACTGAATGCGGTCTTCGACCGACATTGTCGACAGCACTTCGGGCGACAGGTCGGCGAGTTCGACACCGGCCGCGTGAATGCGCGCCAGTTTTTCCTGCTGCAACGTCTCCTGGGTGACATCGCGCACCGAGACGATCAGATTCTGCGGTTTACCTTCGCGGTCGAAAATCGGCGCGGCGTGAACTTGCAGGTACTTGTCCGCCACTCGCAGGGTCGAGCCGCTGCTGCGCCGCGTCGCCAGGGCCGTATGGAACGGGCAGAAGTCCGGTCCCAAGATTTCAGGGCCGTTCAGCACCTGATAGAAGTTCATCCCGACAATCGTCGGCCGGCCGGCCCATTCCCGCATCCGGCTGTTACCCCAGATGATCGTGTTTTCCGAGTCCAGGACTACCACGCCGTCGGGCATGTTCTCCAGGATGTTCTGGCTTTCCAGCAGGCGGCCGATATGCGAGGCCTGCTCCAGATACCGGGCGGAAACAAACACGCCCGCGAATTCTTCGCGTAGAAGACGCCCCATCGCCCGAATCGGACTCTGTTCGAGAACGACTTCGCGATCCCGGCTCAGTTGATCCAGAACCGCACGATCGCTCTCGTTAGCGTCGCTGACAAACAGGATTTTGGGTGTAGCCGTCAATCAAGTCGCTCCAGCCCGATACCCATGAACGCACAATTATATGGGCGGGCCGACCACTGAACAACCTCCAACCCGGCGCGCCGCCGCGCGCCCGCCCGTCAGCGCCTCGACAGCAAGCTAGCGCGCCGCCGACCGGTCTAGTTTACCTGATCGGCATTTTCTCCGCCGGAATTTGGTCGTCATTTGCTCGGCGACCCGGGCTCCGGCCCTACCAAGGAGGGTTCTCCACTGCGCAATCCAAAAAACGACTTGCGCAAATCGAAGTGCCGTAAGTTCAACTAAGCGTGGAGGACTTGGCCTTAATTGCGTTTTGCCCACACGCCGAGAGTATCCGGTTTCCACGGCACATGAATATTTCCCGGAGCAAACCGGCGATACGGAACGCGCAAGGGGTGACATGCAGCGGCGCGGCGCCACGCGACGAACAAGAGCGTAGCGATTTCCTCTGCGGCTCACTCGGAAGCGAC
>JALHLM010000587.1 GCA_022844585.1 Pirellulales bacterium
GCCGGGTGCGTAGATGCCGTCATCGTTGGTGAGCAGGATGAGCACGAGGAATCCGTTGCCTATGGGTACGCGGCGGAGCGCCTACCGGGGCGCGCCGTCGCCAAATTGGATTTGGTTGAACTGGATATGATACCGGAGAGCACGGAAATGCTTCAACGAGGGGCCGCGACGGTTATGATGGGTTGCACCTCAAACCAATAACTGGAGGTTCGGCGATGTTTGGCTTGAACCCGTTGGAGCTCGTGATCGGATTGGCCGTGATGGCATTTCAATTTGGCCTGGTGATTGCGGCCGTGTACGTCGCGTTGACATTGTTCTCGCGCCGCAAACGCCTCCCCGCGTGCCCGCATTGCGGCGGTAAGCTCGAATAGCTGCGTGCTAGACTTTTGGCTGAAAGCCAGTCGACGCCCCGCTGATCGTCAACGGAACTATCATGAAATTCGCCTGCACCCTCGCGCTCCTTTTGGCGTTTGCGTCTGCGGCGCCGTGTCACGCCGCCCCCGCGCGCGGCGAGCTGGAGCTCACCGTCGTCGACGGCGACACCAAGGAAGTCATTCCCTGCCGCATCCATCTCAAGAACTTGAAGAAGCGGCCGGTGAAGATCGGCGGTGAGTCGATCTTCTATAAGGACCACGCCGTGTTCCCGGGCAAGGCCACCCTCTCATTGCCGCCGGGGCAGTATGTGTTCGAGATCGAGCGCGGGCCGGAGTATCCGGTGATGAGCGGCCACTTCGAGATGGAGCGCTCGTCGGAGGATACCAAGACGGTCACGCTGCAACGCTTCGTCAACATGGCCAAGGAAGGTTGGTGGGCGGGCGAGACTCACATCCATCGGCCAAAGGAACACATCGAACTCTTGATGCGGGCCGAGGACTTGTATGTCTGCCCGGTGATCACCTGGTGGAACGACCAGAATGAATGGGCGTCGAAGACCGCGCCGGTGAATCCGCTCGTGCAGTTCGACAAAAACCGCTTCTATCATTTGATGGCGGGCGAAGACGAACGTGAGGGAGGCGCGCTGCTGTATTTCAATCTGGCGAAGCCGTTGCCGATTCTCGGCGCCGCGCGCGAGTATCCCTCGCCGCTCAAGTTCGCCGAAGCGGCCAAGCTCGATCAGAACGCGTGGATCGATATCGAAAAAACCTTCTGGTACGACACGCCGGTCTGGCTCGCCAGCGGGTTGGTCGATTCCATCGGCATCTGCCACAACCACATGTGGCGCGAGGGAGTGTATCCGGATGAAGCCTGGGGACGTCCGCGCGATAAGAAAATCTTCCGCATGCCGCGCGGCAATGGGCAGTACACGCAGGAAATTTATTATCACGTCCTGAACTCGGGACTGCGGATTCCACCTTCGGCCGGCAGCGCTTCCGGCGTGATGGAGAACCCGATCGGTTACAACCGCATGTACGTCTGGTGCGGCGAGGAACTGACCTACGAGAACTGGTGGGAGAATCTCCGACGTGGCCGCGTCGTGGTCACCAACGGGCCGATTCTTCGTCCGCAAGCCGACGGCCGTTTCCCCGGGCATGTCTTTCAAGCGGAAGCCGGTGAAAAGCTGAGCCTGAACATCGACCTCAGCATGTCGACGCGCGACAAGATCGAGTACCTGGAAATCATCAAGGACGGCCAGGTGTTCCAGAGCATTCGCCTGGAAGACTACGCCAAGACGGGGCGATTACCGCCGGTGACGTTCGACGCATCGGGCTGGTTTCTCGTGCGGGCGATCTGCGAACACCCGAAGACCTTTCGTTTCGCCTCGACCGGCCCGTGGTACGTGGAAATCGGCGAGCAGAAATCGCGCGTCAGCAAGGCTTCGGCCGAGTATTTTCGCGATTGGGTCAAGGAACGCATCGATCGCGTGAAACTCGACGACCCGGCGCAACGCACCGAAGTGCTGCGCTACCACGAGGACGCGCTCAAGTTCTGGGAACAGAAGATAGTTGAGGCGAATGCGCCTTAAAGGTTAATTGGCCGACGTCGATCAGATCAAGTACAAAGCGCGGGTGGCTGGGGCTGCGGCGGGACAGGAAGGCAACCACAATCAAAACGCTGGGGCATCGTGGCGGTTTGTTGACAAATTCAACGAAGCCCCAGTTATTCGACCATAGATGCGTCGCCCCACGTGCCTCTGTCCCAGGCACCCGCCGTCTTCTTGAAATCAATGGCACTATCGTGCGGTGCCGTGCGCCACGGATTACAATGCCGCCATGGCGACGACGGCTGTGCAACAATCGGCGGAACTCGAACTCGCGTGGCGCATTCTCGCGGCGTGTGGCTTCGAGGCTTCGGCGATTGTGCCATTGGCGCGATTCAACAACCCGGTATTTCGCTGCGCGCTGCCGGATGGCTCGCGGATTTTGAAGGTCTCCAAGTCGCCGGACGGCGCGGCGACGCGCAAAGAATTGCTGCTCATCGAGCACCTGGCGTGCCACGGTGTGCCGACGCCGGACGTGGAGCGCGCCGACGAGGACGGTACGCTGGCCGGGCGACCGTTCATGTTGATGCCCAGTTCCGGCGAACAAACCGTCGCCGAGTTGCTCGGCCCGGGCGACGTTGCGCATCGACTGCTGGTGGAAATGGGCGCGATCCTGGCGCGCATTCATCAAGCGCCGACGGACGGGTTGCCGCTCTCGGCGACCGATCGCGTTTCACCGCAAGGAGTCGCCGGCTACTTGGAGACGCTCGGCGCAACGGCCGCTGCGCTCGCCGAACAAAGCTTGTTGACGGCCGACGAAGTATCACGTTTCCGCGCCCTGGAGATGCCTTCGGCCGTCGGTGAATCACTTTGTCATAGTGACTATCACGCCGTGCAGTGCGTCGTCCGTGACGGTCGCATCTCCGCCGTGGTCGACTGGGAATCCGCCTGGATCGGCAACCCGTTGATTGATCTGGCGATCAGCCACGCGTATCTCGACTTCTATTGCCCGCGCGCCTTAACGCGGGCGTTTTTGTCCGGCTATCTCTCCGTGCGCGAGATCCCGGCGGAGTACGGCCTCGGCTATCTGCCGGTGCGGATGGCGCAAGTGCTCGGCATGTTGCGGGCCTGGTACACGCGCGGGCCGGAGGTCTGGCACGCCGCAATCGTCCAGCAGAAGGTCGCGCGCGCGGTGCGTTTGTTTCGACTGTACGCTCAGCGGCTGGCGGGCTAGGCCATGCATTGCCTGTTGCTCACGCTCGGGACGCATGGCGACGTGGAACTGTTTCGGCTGCTGGGCCGAGCGCTGTCGCGGCGAGGGCACCGCGTGACGCTGGCGGCTTCGCCCTTTTATCGCGAGCGCATGGAAGCGACCGGGCTGGATTTCTTGCCGATCGGAAATGGCACTCAGAGCGAGCTGGGAGAGCTTTTTCGATCGCTCACCAGCGAGCCCGACTTTCGCGCACGCGTGCGCGCTTACGCTGAGCGTTGGGTGCGCCCGCAATTGGCGCATTCGCTCGACGCGTTGAAGTCGCAACTTGCGCGGACCGACTATTTCATCAACAATCTGCGCAGCGTCTGGCGCAGCGAGGGCAGGATCA
>JALHLM010000588.1 GCA_022844585.1 Pirellulales bacterium
CCTCATTGAGTCCCAAAGCGCGCAGCACGTGGCTGGGTTCCGGGTTGCTGGAAGTGCAGGCGCTGCCGGAACTGACGGCCAGGTTGCCCATGTTCATCATCAGCGCTTCGCCGTCGACGTAGGCGAACCCGCAATTCAAATTGCCAGGCAGGCGCGACGCTCGCTGTTCGAGCGACGGGCCGTGCAGCGTCACGCCATCGATCGACGCCATGAGGCCAGCATAGAGATGATCGCGCATCGTCGCCAATCGCTCGCGTTCGTCGTGCATTTCCGCCAGGCAAAGTTCGAGCGCCTTGGCAAAGCCGACGATGCCGGGGACGTTGAGCGTGCCGCTGCGGAGACCGCCTTCTTGTCCGCCGCCGTCAATCTGGGCCGCGAGCCGCACCGCGTTATCACCGCTGCGACGGAGATACAACGCGCCGACGCCTTTCGGCCCGTAGATCTTGTGCGCGGAAAAGCTCATCAGGTCGACGTTCAACGCGGCCACGTCCACCGGGAGCTTGCCGACCGCCTGGGTCGCGTCGCAGTGCAGCCAGACGCCGCGCTCTCGGCAGATCGCGCCAATTTCGGCGATCGGCTGTACGACGCCGATCTCGTTGTTGGCCAACATCACCGAGACTAGGATCGTGTCGGGCCGCAGCGCTTGAGCTACCTGCTCGGGGTCAAGCCAACCGGCTCGCGCGTCGCCCGCTTGCCGCACCGGCAAAAGCGTCACCTCATGATCGCGCCGCGCGAGCCGCGCCAGTGGATCAAGAATCGCTTTGTGTTCGGTCGTGACACTGACGAGGTGATTGCCGCGCCGCCGCAACCGCTCGGCCACGCCGCGCAGGGCGAGGTTATTGCTTTCCGTCGCGCCGCTCGTGAAGATCACCTCGTGATCGACCGCGCCGATCGCGGCGGCGATCGAACCGCGCGCCTTGTCGACCGCTTCTCGGGCTTCCCAACCATAGGCGTGGTTGGTGCTGCCGGCGTTGCCGTACTGCTCCGTGAAGTAGGGCAACATCGCCTCCACGACGCGCGGGTCGACGCGCGTCGTGGCGTGGTTGTCCATATACACGACGTCAGCTGCCATGATGCCGGAGGCTCAAGAGGATCGCGGGGCGGAACGAACATCCGCGTACCCTCTATTCTACGGCTCAGCCCAGCGCCATCGAAAGAGTCGGTGGAGATCGAGGCCGGCAATGGCTCAAGCGGCCTACTGCGTCACGCGGAGAATAAATACGGCGCGGACGAGGCCGTTGTCGACTTTAGGCTGCTGATGGTCACCGGCGTTACCGTCGGGCGGAACTTGGGCCGCCAGCATGGCGCCGACCGCCAGGAGTTCGTCTTGCGTCGGCTCTTCGATCACCAGCGCCTTGGCCTGATCGGGCCCAGGTTGGAAATGCACGGCGCGGGCCCCTGCTGGCACCGTGGTCGCATCGAGCATGTCACTCCACAGTGACGGGTCGCGGAATACGCCTAGCGTCATCTGGATGACGGGAGACTTAAACGTGTTGGGCTCCTTGCCCATTTCCTCAATGACTTTAGCGAGTTGGTTGTCCGTCGCTTCCACGTAGACGACGTCTTCGGCGGGCTGCTGGTTCGTCTCGTCCACTCCCGGTTTCGGCGCCACCACGATCCCCTGTCGGGCGAGCAACTGGTCAAACGCGCCGTCGGTGATTGCCTTCCGGCCCATGTCGCAACTGACGACCATGCCAAAGGGATCTTGCTTCCGTTCGCCACCGGTCGATTCGGTCGCAATGTTCGCCACGGCCGGCGACTCATTGCCGGGACTGACCGGAGCAGCGTTCGCAGCGTCGCTGGTCTGAGTAGTGGCGCCTTCCGAGTTGCCGTTCCGCGTGGCGGGCAAGTCCGCGATCGGCTGCGCCTGCGTCGCGGTATCCGCGACGTATGGCGACGCACTGACTTCCGCATCGTCGCCATTTGTCGCGGCGACAGTGTCCGACGGCGGCGTTGGCCGTTGGGCGATTTGCCTCCCTGGGCCGCCGCGCCAGGGACCGAAAGCGAACATTAACAGCACCGCGACGGCCGCACCGGTGATAAACCAGGCAGGTGAACTCCACAGATGACGGCGGGCCGCGCGCGGCGCCAATTCGGCTTGAGCGGAGTCGATCTCCGCTTGGGCGGAAGGCGTCAATTCCGGCGGACCGAGCAACATCAGCCGCTCGGCCGAACGCAAGACTTCGTTCGCAAATTGCTCGGGCAGTTGGACTTTCGGCACCTGCTGCAAGTCAGCCCGGATGCCCCGGAGGTCGGCAAGCAATTCGCCGGCCTTGGCGTCTTTGGCCAGCAGTTGCTCGACCACGGCACGCTCGGCGGGGGTCAGTTCCCCGTCCAGGTAACCGCTCAAAAGTTCGGCGTCAGGATGCATATAGACGAGTTGCGAAGACCGTGCGCCGACCGCCCATCGGCACGAGACAAGAATGCCCTCTGCTGAACCTTCCGACGCGATCCCTCGACAGATAGTTCCCGATCGACTTTTAACCGTCCCCGAACGTGTGGCCCGCGAAACACGCGAAACACACGAAAATGGATCAGAAATTGCCACAAGACGAACTTCGAGTGAATCTCTCTATCTTATTGCAGGGTTAAAAGTTAGGTGACACATTGTCACTCCGTACCCACGTCCCTTTTCCGCGTGTTTTGCGTGTTTCGCGGGCAACCGCCTCCGCGTTTATAGCTCCGCAAAGTTCTTCAGCATCCGGAGGCCCTGGTCCTGACTTTTTTCCGGGTGAAATTGGGTGGCGAACAGATTTTCGCGCCACACGGCGGCGCAAAATGGCCCCCCGTAATCGGATTCGATCGCCACGATCGATGGGTCGGCGGGGACGACATAGTACGAATGCACGAAATAAACGTGAGTCCCCTCGGCGATGCCCTTTAAAACCGGGGCCCGCCGGCGGATCTGGCAGTTGTTCCAGCCCATGTGGGGGACTTTGTATTCCGCCGGCAGTTCAAAACGCCGGACCTCGCCCCGCAGGATGCCCAGCCCTTCGTGGGTCCCCCCTTCGTGCCCGACGTCGAACAACATTTGCAGCCCAAGGCAGATGCCGAGGAACGGCTTGCCGGCGTCGATGGCGGCTCGGATCGGCTCGACCAGTTCCCGGCGTCGTAGCTCCGCGATGGCATCGCCGAACGCCCCCACGCCCGGCAGGACGATTTTGTCGGCTTGGTCCAGCTTGGCCGGATCGTTGACGATCTCGGCTGCATGCCCGACCCGCTCGAAGGCCTTCTGGACGCTGCGGAGGTTCCCCATCTGGTAGTCGACGATGGCAATCATGCGGGTTTATGGCCGGGGAAATCGAGCGGGTCAGTTCACACCAACCCGAAGCGCCAGCGAGGGTGAGACGACGTGGATTTCAGCGCAAAGTATCGCGCTGAAACCGATGTCAAATCCCCCTCGCTGGCGCTTCGGGTTGGTGTGAGGAGGACAGCGTGGGCGTAGCGCGGGTTCGGAAACTATCGTAATCCGGATCGCGCCGCCGCGTTAGGCCGGCGCCAGCTACCGCG
>JALHLM010000589.1 GCA_022844585.1 Pirellulales bacterium
CGAGGCTGAACATGCCGCCGCAGCCGTTGATCAAATTCAGCGACAGCGCGAGGATCAAGTACAGCCCGATCCACACCAGGTGGGGCGCGAGGAACTTGAAGCTGAGGATGTCGCTAAGCTCGTTCAGACCTTTTCTCCTTCGAACGTCCCCAGCAACCCCGCCGGTTTGACCAGGAGAATCACGATCATGATCACGAACGCCGAGGCGTCGCGATAATTGCTCATGCCGTAAGCGTCGAGCATCGTCTCCGTGAAGCCGAGCAACAGGCCGCCCAGGATCGCGCCGGGAATGGAACCGATGCCCCCCAACACCGCAGCCACGAAGGCCTTGAGGCCGGGAATGACGCCGGTAAAGGGATCGACGTCGCCGTAGCGCATCCCCCACAGCACGCCGCCGATGCCGGCCAGAAACGCGCCGACAAAGAACGTGAAGCTGATCACGCGATTGGTGTTCACGCCCATCAACAGCGCGGTTTCGCCATTAAACGAAACCGCTCGCATGGCCTTGCCGAGCTTTGTGTATTTCACCAGCAGAAACAGCAAACTACCGGAGACCGCCAACGTTGCCAGCACGATCCAGCGCTTCGTTGAATCGCTGAGCGGCGCGGATTGATACAGACCGGCGTGCTGTTCCTTCATATCTGCCCAGCGCGTGGGATCAATCACTTCCCCTTCGAACAGCACGTTGCGCCGCCCACGGTCGGCCTGCACGAACAAGTTGCCGGTGGCGGCCGTTCCCGCCGGCAGCGCTTCCAGTTCGTCCCAACTAAGAAACGTCTTCGGTTCCGGAAACGCCCGCGGCGTCGCCGTGAAGACCCAGGCCGTGCCGTTTTGCAGCGCCAACGATAACCCGAGCGCCGTCAACAGCGCCGCGATGCGCGTCCCCGGCGTGCGCGTGCGGCTCCAGCGATCGGTCCAGCGCGGCAGGAACTTCAAACACGCCCAGATCCCGAGGACCAACACCGCCAATGTCGGCAACAGGCCGATGTTCCGGCTCAATGGTCCCCACGCCGCGGCGATGAAGATGCCTAGGAAAGCTGCGGCGAACAGCGCGGCATAGCGTCCTTCGCCGCGCAAGGGTTTGTAGACCATCTGCTCGGCCAGCACCGCGAACACGGCGGTCCCGAGCGCCGCGATCAGCATCGCGGCCACCAATCCGAACCAGGGTCGCAACGGTTCCGGCAGCGGGACTTGCTCCAGCGGCAGATAGCCCAGCGACAGGCAGCCGATCAATCCGCCGAGCATGAAGAATTCGCCGTGCGCGAAATTCACCAGCTTCAGCACGCCGTAGACCATCGTGTAGCCGAGCGCGATGAAGGCATACATGCACCCCAGGCTAAGCCCGTTCGCCGACTGGTCGCCGAAGTATTTCAGCTGTGCTTCGATGCTAGCGAAGTCCATGCGGTCAACGTCGCGGCTTGAACGAGTTGTGGCACGGTCTCCCGACCGTGCCACGTTATGGAGACCTTCGGTCGGGCGAGCGGCATGGTCGGGAGATCATGCCACAACAGGCCGCAGTGTTGTCGAGTTGCTACGGCGAATACTTCTTCTTGAACTTGAAGCCGCTGGCGGTCACTTCCAGGATGACTAAGTCTTTCACCGGATTGCGATTTTCGTCCAACTTGATCGTTCCGGTCACGCCGTCGACATTGCTAGTGGCGTTGATCGCGTCCCGCAGCTTGTCCTTGGTCAGTTCGCCTTCGACGCGATCGATCGCGTCGGTCACGACGAGCGCCGCGTCGTAGCCCAGCCCACTCATCGAACCGGGCGGCTTGCCGTACTTGTCTTGATAAGCCTTGGTAAATTCCTGGATCTTCGGGTTCGGATCGTCCGGCGCGAAGTGCGTGGCGAAATACGTGCCGATCACGCCGGCGCCTCCCAGTTCAAGCAACTCCGGACTGTCCCAGCCGTCGCCGCCGAGCTTGGGGATGCCGTCCCACTGTTTGCGAGCCTGACTTAGCATCTTCGCGACCTCGCGATAGTACGCCGGAATGAAGATCACGTCCGGTTCAGCCGCCTTAACTTGCGAGATCAACGCCGAGAAATCACTGGCGCCGGCCTCGAACGATGTTTCGCCGACAATCGTGCCGCCCATGGATGTGAAGGTCGTCCGGATCGCATCGCCAAGTCCCACGCTGTAGTCGGCTGATTTATCGATGACCAGGAAACCCTTGGTCTTTTTCAAATCCTCGGCGGCGAAGCGGGCGATCGCCGGGCCTTGGAATGAATCGATAAAGCACACGCGCGAAATGTAATCGCCGATCCGCGTGACTTCGACGTTCGTCGAGCCGGGCGTGATCATTGGCGTCTTATTGTTTTGCGCTTGCGTCGCGCCGGCGATGGTGTTCGTCGAAGCCACGGCGCCAATGATGGCCGTCACCTTGTCGGCGTCGATCAATTGCCGCACCGCGCTCGCGGTCTCGGTGGCGCCGCTGTTGTTGTCGGCATACACGACTTCGATCGGCCGCTCGCGCCCGGCGTTGAGCTTCTCCAACGCCATGTCGATGCCGTTGCGCGTCTCTTCGCCGTAGGTCGCCGTCCCGCCGGAGAGCTCCAGCACCGCGCCGATGCGGATCGGCCCCGAGGCGCTGCCGCCCCCTTTGCCACCGCCGCTACCGTCTCCCTTGCCGCCACCTCCGCCGCCGCCACAGCCGATGACGAGTGCCGTCAAAAACACGCCGCACGCGGCGGCAAACGATCGTTTCATTCCGATTCACTCCTTCGCGGTCCAGGCACGGCAAGTGCCGAATACTCAACAAGTTAGCGTTGCCAACCAGGGGTGTCAATTCGCCGCCAATTGCATCCGCGTGCACGTTCACACCAACCCGAAGCGCAAGCGAGGGGGCGTTGACGTTGATTCATCCGCTACGTCGTCAATCGATCAACGTCCGCGCATCGCCTATAATCCGACGTCCTCGTGCCCCCCAAATCACGGATGAAACCCACGATGAGCACACCTTCCGGCAATCCGGCCGATCCGCGTTGGACCAGCATGCGGCGGCTTTCCCCGCGGCGCAAGACCACAGCCGCCCACGACGCCCCCAGCCTGGCCCGCGAGCAGTTGGTCCACTTCGGCCTCGATGCTGACGACGACTTCGGCCGTTCCCTGCTGCGCATCGTGGAACGGCTCTACGAAACGCAGGTCGACCTCGACCAGATCTGGCGCGAAAGCCTGGAATCGATCCAAGGGCTCGACCGCGCCGACCGGATCGCCCGGTTCAATGCCAAGAAATTCCTCTCGTTTCAGTTCGCCAAACTGCTCGATACCTGGCAGAACCCCGCCAGGGCTTCGTACCAGAGTCTGAACTACCGGCCAGCGACCCTCTGCGCAAAAGGCCCCTACGCGGTCTTCGACAACGTCACCGCGATCTTTGCCGCCAACCCAGTGATCGCCCGTACGGCGACGTACATCTACGCCTGTGCCGAATGGATCGAGGACGCCTTCCAGGGCAAGTAACTGC
>JALHLM010000590.1 GCA_022844585.1 Pirellulales bacterium
TCCAACAGGCCGTCGCGGTTCATGTCGTAGACTTCGAAGTGGGTGCCGACGCCGCTGTCGCGGTCGACGACGTGTTGACGCCAGTTCGGCTTGCCGTTTTCGCGGGTCAACTCGTACCAGGCCAGCAGCGCCGGTTCGTCTTCGCCGGGGTCGTTGCCGTTGTGGGCGTAATAGCGCTTGCCGGTCACTAGGTCCGGCAGGCCGTCGCCGCTCATGTCGGCGAAGCACAGGGCGTGCGTCTGGGCGATGCTGGAATCGATCTCGTGGGTTTTCCAGCCTTCCGGCGTTTGCTCGTGCCACCAGACGCCGCGGCGATGGGCGCTGCTGCCGGCGACGTCCTGATCGCCGTCGCCGTCGAAATCGAAGATGTACATCTGCGCCTGGGCTTCGCCGAGCGGCGCGGAATGCATCACCCAGGGGGCGTCGGTCGATTCTTCCGGGGCGCTCCACCAACCTTCCGGCACGACGATGTCATTGCGGCCGTCGCGGTTGACGTCGCCGAGACCGAGGCCGTGCGAGAACTGCTGCGTGCCGGGGGCGTTCGGCAGCGAAATCACGCGCACGTTCCACGGCGCCGTCGGGTCTTCCGCTGGCGAAGCGACGCACAGCTGCTGATTCGCGTCGCCGTAGATCAATTCTCGGCGGCCGTCGCCGTTGATGTCCAGGTACTGCGGGCTTTCGTTTCCGGTGACCGGGACGATTTCATGCCGGGCCCAGACGCCGCCGGTCGAGCCGGGGTTCTCGAACCACCAGGTTTGCTTGCCGGGGAAATCGACGACGATCAAATCCTGCCGGCCGTCGTTGTTGAGGTCTTCGGCCCAGTTGCAGAAGGTGTCGCCGTACGTTTTCTTATCGAACTCGTTCGCCTTCTCAAGTAGCTGGTGCAGCTTCCAGTCCGGCGCTTCGTACCAGACGCTGCCGGCGGCGATGTCGATCAGTCCGTCGTTGTTGAAGTCCCCCATGGCGACGCCTTCGCTACGGAACTTCTCTTCGATCGTGGTCTTCTTGAACTTGATCTCGCCGGTGCGCGCTTCGCCGGTTGGGCCGAGCGGCTTGCCGGGCACGTATTCACCGTGCGGCGGGTCGAGCAGTTCCAGCTTAAGGTTGCGGAACCGGGCTTCGGTCTTGCCGCCGGAGTGAACTTGGAGGCCGATCACGCCGCGGCGGGCGCCTTGCGGATCGTCCAGATCGACGCACAACTGGCCGTTGACCCACGTGCGAACGCGGCTGCCGACGGCGACGATCTCGTATTGATTCCATTCGTTCGGCTTGACATGCTGCTCGCCGGGCTTGTCCCAAAGGAGTCCGCGGCCGCTTTCTTCATAGAGCTTGCCCCACCAGCCGGCGCCGGCATCCGCCTGGTAGCCGAGCATCTCGCCGTCGGGAAGCGCCTTGCTGCGAATCTGAATGCCGGAGTTGGCCTCGTTCGGCGTGAGCTTCATTTCCAGCGTCAAACGGAAATCGGCCGGCGCGATTTCGCTCACCAGGAAGGTGTTATGTTCCAGCCCTTCGGTGCGGCCGACGATCTCGCCGTCTTCGACCGACCAGACCGAGGTGTCGCCGGTCCAGCCGGTGAGGTCCTTGCCGTTGAATAGTGCATTCGCGGTCTCCGGCGTAGCAGCGGCCGGCACCTGCGCGGGCGCCGCGAGATAGGCCACCAGCGAACGCACTTCGCGCTCGCCCAGTTGCGAGAGCAGATCGTCCGGCATCATCGATTTCTCGCTCATCGCGCGTTCTTCGATATCTTCCTTCGGGATCACGAGCGTGGCGTCGGCGTTGACGACGGTGACGTTGTTGTCATCCTCGTTGGTGACAATGCCGTTGATGATCCGACCGTCGGCGAGGCCAAAGACTTGGACCTGGTACGCCTTGCCGATCACGGCGCTCGGGTCGACCATGTTCGAGAGCAAGTAATCCAAATCAGCGCGATTCGAGCCGGTCAACTCCGGGCCGACTTTCGCGCCCGTGCCGAACAGCGTGTGGCATTGCTTACAGGTCTTGTCGAACATCGCCCGGCCGAGGAAGGGATCGGCAATGCCGGCTGTCGACGGGGCCGACGTGAGCAGGTCCTTGAGATGTTCGATCAACTCCGCCTTCTCTTCCGGCGTGTCGCGGAGCGCGCCCCAGATCTTGGCGATCGCATCCTGCACGCGCTGATCTTCGTGGCTGCGCAGTTGACGCAGAATCTCGGCCGAGAAATCGGTGGCCGGCACTTCCTGCTTCGATACTGCGTCGAGTAATGCCACTGCGTAGTCCGCGCGAGCGGACAGCGTATTGAGCGCGGCGCGCCTGGCGTTTTGGCTTAGTCCACTGTAGGCACGGAGGACAGCGCCCGGCGTGTTCGCATCATCGTAGGACGCCAGCGCTCGCAAGGCGGCTTCCGCCAGCGCAGGGTTGTTGATCAGGATTTGGAGGTCCTTCGCCAGGCCCTCGGCGCGGACATTGACGAGCGCCTGTAACGCCGCATTGCGCTCCTCGCCGGAGGCGCTGTCGCTCAGCAGCACTTCGCGCTGCGCGCCAAGTTGCTTGGCATCGCCGAACAACAGTGCCAACGCGGCGGCGGCGCTGCGCACCTCAGCATTGTGGGACTTCGCCAAACGAGCATACGCAGCGCTCCATGACTTCGGCATGGTTGCGCTGCGGCGACCGGCAAGTCCTTGGCGCAAAGCGTCGAGGACCATGGCGTCGTCGGCCGGATTGGCATTCTTCGCGGCGATTGTGCTGTCGATCACGACGTCGAGGACGTCATTATGCCGCAGTTGGGCCAATCGTCGGATCAGATAGCTCCGCACCAGTGGTACTTTCGCTTGTGCAAGCAACTTAAGGCCTTGCTCTTGCGGCTCGTGCGAAGCCAGCCGCTCCGCGGCGTACCAGTACATGTGCGGCAAATTGTGATCGTCGCTGTCTTCAGCGTGCGCAATGAGCCTGGCGACGATTTCGCCGCTTTCCTTCAGGGGCAGGCGAATCGCCGCGCTCGCCAGGTAGAGCCGCACCACGGGCGACGAATCGGTCGCCGCCAAAGCGAGCAGTTCCTTCTGAATGGCCGGCGAAACGGAACCGCCCTCGGCCGCCAGTTGAATGCACCAGGCGCGGAAATACTCACCGGAGTTGTGCAAGCCGCGGACGAGTAGACGATCGTTCAAGCCGCCAGTGACGTGCAACGCCCAGAGCGCGCGAAGCCGGACCCGTTCTTCGCCGTCGCCGAAGGCGATTCCCGTTAGCGATTGATGTAAGGCCTGATACAAGCGCGGTTCATGACCGCGTTCCTGTAAGATCCGTCGGGCATGACGGGCAAAGTACTCGTTCTTGTTCGACAAGTGCTCCACGAGTTGTTCGGAAGGCAATGACCTCAAATCCACCGCCGGCGCCGGCTTGGCGTCGCCGTAGCTGATCTTGAAGATGCGGCCGTTGGAGCGATCGTGGCCCGGCACGTCGCCGTGGTGGCATTGATTGGCGTCGT
>JALHLM010000591.1 GCA_022844585.1 Pirellulales bacterium
ATTGCACGCGCCTGAGCAACCGAGGCTTCGGGGATGCCGATCTTGCGCGCGATATCGTCGGCCTGTGCGTCCGTTAGACCGGTGCCGGGATCGACCGACGCCTTGTGGATTTTTTCGGGCGTCTTGGCGGCGACTTCTTCGATGTCCATGCCCCCCTCGGAGCTCGCCATCAGCACGATCCGCTGGGAGCCGCGATCGGTCACCATCCCCACGTAGTATTCCTTGCGGATATCGGCGCCTTCCTCGATGAGGAGGCGACGCACCTTCTGTCCGCCGGGGCCCGTTTGGTGGGTGACGAGCTGCATGTCGAGGATGGTATCGGCGTAGTGCCGGACCTCGTCGAGCGATCGCGCCAACTTCACGCCGCCGCCCTTGCCTCGGCCGCCGGCATGGATCTGCGCTTTGACGACCCAGACCGGACCGCCCATTTGGCGTCCGGCCTCAACCGCATCGTCGACACTGAAACACGGAATACCGCGCGGCGTGGGCACCCCATATTTTCTCAAGATCTCTTTGGCTTGATATTCGTGGATCTTCATCTTTGTTCGATCGTGCGATACGTTCAGGAGACGACGGGACGACCAATCTAATCGATCGGGCATGGGTCGCACATTGACCGCGGTCAATTCGCAGAGCGCAACAAGCTGGATCGCGCAACTGCCACCGGGCCGAAGCCAGTATACACCGCCACTTGGGCTCTACTGGCAGCCGATATCGGGAAGTACGACCACGCTGACCGAGAAAACCTTGGGAGGAAGACGCGCCCTCCACTGCTTGTGCCGAAAACGAGCACATGCGTGGTTGCTTGGCTTGGCAGGATACTCCGGGCTGGAATGCACCGAACGCGCTGAGGGCGGAATCGCATCACCTGTCGCCTCACGCTGATCCCGGGGTGACGTACGTCTGGTCGCAGCGATCTCGTTCACTCTATCCACAATGCGAACCTACACCACCGCCCTGATAACGCATTGCACCATTCGCCCTGCTGACGAGGCGAAGATCCTTGGTCCATATTGTGGCACTAGATAAACACGACTTCGATCGAACAAAAAAAAAGCGCAGTCTCAAGGACTGCGCTTAAATCCACCAAAGGAGGAGGTTTTGGAGGAAACGTCGGACTG
Source organism: Pirellulales bacterium (assembly GCA_022844585.1). Taxonomy (GTDB): domain Bacteria; phylum Planctomycetota; class Planctomycetia; order Pirellulales; family JALHLM01; genus JALHLM01. Next base: position 1,122 of record JALHLM010000591.1, read on the forward strand.
GCATCCAACGTGACCCGATTATGCCTGCGCTTTTTACACCTTCGCAAGCCCTTTTTGTTGCTTTGCAAAAAATCAAATCCCGAATCGTGAAACCCAGGAGGGCACTGCGTGCACCTTCAGAACGCCCCGCCTCGGTTCGTCGGCCGTCGTGAAGCGCGCCCGTTTCCCGCTCCGGCCGGCCTGTATCGAGCAACGCTTACCCCCGCGCGAACGGGTTGCCTTGCGACAAGCCCGCCAGCGGCTTGATCCGCCGTCACAGCGCGCAAGGTCATGGGTTGCCACAGGCCGCGTTCAGCTATCCGACCGCCCCGTGCGCACGATCAAGCCCTGCAGATCCGATCGAATCGCCTCGACCACCGGCTCCCAATCGCCGAGCACCACCTGGCGGTACAAACGCACGCTCGGGTACCACGGCATCGACGAGCCTGCCCGTGCGTAACGCCATTCAGCCACGGTCGGTACCATGACCCATGCAGGTTTCCCAAGCGCGCCAGTCAGGTGAACGATCGAGGTCGTCACCGAGATGACCAGGTCGAGCGCAGAGACCAGCGCTGCCGTTTCGTCGTAATCCGCCAATGCGTCGGGCCAGTGATGAACGGCGATTCCGGTGGCGCCCGCGAAGGAGGCGATGTCGCCCTCGCAGGGCGTGTATTGCAGACTGACGAAGTTTGCTCCGACCGATCCCAAAACGGGCGCAAGCTGCGCGAGCCCAAGGGAGCGCAGTGCCCGGCGCGTCTTCATTGAGCCACCGACCCAGGACACACCCACCTTGAGCCCCGGCCCAAGCGACGCCAGTCTTCGCCCCCAATGCGCAACGCGTTCCGGGGCGGCGCACAGATATCCCTGATGGCGGGGAAAATCCTCCGACCGGCGGCGAAAATACAACGGCAAGCTGCCCGCGGCAATCTCAGCGACGGCGCCGTGGGCCTCGGGTGCCGCGCGCCCCGCGGCATCGCGCGTTGCCAATATCCGCGCGCCCGGAAACGAACGCGTGAACAACGGCCCTAGACGGGCATCACATTCGATGAGGCATTCCGGTTGCTGCGCAAGCAGGTCGCCGAAACAGGACGAAAACATGATCTCGTCACCCAATCCCTGTTCGGCGAGCACGAGCAATGGACCAGCCGTCTCGGTACCCGGACGCCACCACGGCAGATTCCGACGACGCACGTAGGCGTCATGGCGCTTCAGCCGGTACTCGTAATGCTCCCAGCCCGTTGCGTAATTTCCAGACGACAAATCGAGGGTGGCAAGCGTCCAATGCGCGTCGACATTGGCAGCATCGTTGTCCAATACCCTTGCCACGATGGCCGATGCTTCGGTGTCTCGGCCTTGATCGCCCAGAACAGAAGCGAGATGACACTGCGCCGCTGCATCCCCGGGGGCCGTCGCACAGGCGCGTGCCAGTTCACGCTCGGACTCGTCGAATCGAGCCAGTTCCTTGAGCATGAGCCCACGATTCATGCGTGCCAGCACGCTTTCCGGCTCGATCGCAACGGCATCGTCAAGTACCTGCAAGGCCTCGTCGAAACGGCCAAGTTGGTGCAGCACCGCAGCCAATTCGATGCGAATCGGGCACGAGTCGGGGCTCAGACCTAACGCATACCGATAGTCCGCTTCCGCCGCAGGAAATCGTCGCTCGCGCTTCGCAATCGCGGCGCGAAACAGGTACGCGTTGACTTCCCTGGGGTCGGCGCGCAATGCCTGTTTAACGGCTGCAGCAGCCTCGACAACCGCCCCTGCTTCGAATGCTTCCCGTGCCTGCCGCAGAGCATCGGCAGCCGCAGCGGAGTCACGCCTGCGCTCTTGCCACAATCGTTTCAAGACGGCGCCCAGCAAGATCAGTCCTTATCTGATGATGAACTTGCGATTCTGTTCCGACGCTCGGCGACGACTTGCCGCATCGCACGCGCTGCGCCCTGGCGAAACGATCTCAGCGATGCAGGCCGCGGCATCGCTCGACTGCGCGGGGCAAGGGCAAATCCGAAGTTGCCGGCAGGCCCCCATCCTGGGCGGCCGAGGGCGCCCGCGAGATGGGTGCGCTCGGCCTGAAGCATTTCGGCAGCCAAGTCGCGATCGGCCAGTCAAGCGCTCAGCGGACCACCAGCACCGGAATGGTGGCGTGACTGAGCACCTTCCGCGTTTCGCTGCCGAGAAGTATCGACATCACGCTGCGTCGCCCGTGCGACATCATCACGATCAGGTCGCACCCGCGCTGCTCGGCGTTCTTCACGATCTCGTCGTAGGGGTGGTCGCTCGTGGCGCGTGCGGTATCGCAAGGCACACCGGCCTCCTGCGCCGTCTTGCGAATGAACCCCAGGTAGTCCTC
>JALHLM010000592.1 GCA_022844585.1 Pirellulales bacterium
GCCCCGTTCCAGGGCCTCCTCGCTGGCGTACTTGCGCTCGCCCGGCGTGTCGATCCAACCGGGATGAATCATGTTGACGCGAATGCGATGATCGACCAGTTCGATGGCCGCGGTCCGGGCCATCTGATCGATCGCCGCCTTGGACATATTGTAGGCCATCGCCCGGGGAACGGGTACAAAGGCATGCGGCGAACTGACGATCACAATCGAGCCGCCCCCCCCTTGGTCGATCATCTGCCGCGCGCTGGCCCAGAGCAAATTGAACGCACCCCACATCGTGACGTTGACGGTCCGCTCGAAACCCTGCAGATCGGCGGCGTAGAACTGCTCGCGATCGCTGTAGGCGGCGTTCGAGACGGCGATATCGAGCCGGCCAAAGCGTTCCACGGTCCGCCGCACGCTAGCGGACACGGCCTCCCGATCCGCGACGTCGGCCTGCAGAGGGATCGCCTGGCGGCCCAGCCGCTCGATCTCGGCGACCACCTCGTCGGCTTCCTCGGGATGCGAACGAAAGTTGATGCCGACATTGGTGCCGGCCTCGGCCAGCGCGACGGCGATAGCACGGCCGATGCCCCGACTCGCCCCGGTGACGATCGCCACTTGCCCGGCCAGGACTTGCGGAACGGATGTGCTTGGCTGACTGGTCATAAACTCGCTGGAGAAGACGTAAGAATGGTGAAAGTCATGCTAACGGGCTCCTCCGTTGCGAACAAGGTTCGCCGACTGTCGCATGTCCGAGCGCTTTGTCTCGAATTTACACTCAGCGGCCGACAACCTAGACTTGCGGCGACACTTCGATCCCTTCCCGGACCCGCACATTGACTGCACACGACCGCGAGAGCGAGACGGGGGCGCGCGGGGCGCGGCTTAAGCAGTCGGTGCGTCGCGGGGCGCGCGTCGCGCTGGCGGCGCAGGTCGCTTCGCAACTCATCTCGCTGCTGGTCCTGGCCACGCTCTATCGGCGTCTGTCGCTGACGGACTACGGGCTCTTCGGCGTGGTCGTGCCGGTGTTGATGCTGGTCCGCAATCTGACGACGCTCGGCCTCGGCGCTACCGCGGTGCAGCGCGAGGAAATGTCGGCGGAGACCTCGACGTCGCTGTTCTGGTGGAACGTCTGGATCGGCGCCGCGACGATGATTCTCACCGCCTGCGCAGCGCCGTTGGTTGCCTGGGCGTATGCAGACGCTTCCGCAGGCCGGATCACGTTCTATCTCTCCGGCGCATCGTTCCTGGCGTCGCTCGGTACGCAGCATCAAGCGCTACTGGAGCGCGCGATGAACTGGAAAGCGCTGGCGCTTGTGCGACTGGCGGCCCAGGCCGGCGCAGGTTTCGCCGCCGTGCAGCTCGCGCTGCGCGGGGCCGGCGTCTGGAGCCTCGTGGCACAACAGTATATTGAGGTCGGCGTCACAACGGCGCTCTGCTGGTGGGCCGCCGGCTGGCGACCAGGGCCGCCGCGCCGTCATCCGGATTCGCGTCAACTGCTCGGTTTTGGCAGCCACTTCGCCGGGGCGGGACTGATGTTTTTCCTCGCCGGCAATGTCGACAAGTTGCTGCTCGGCGCGCTCTTGAAAGCCGACGGCCGCGTCGCCGCCGGCTATTACACGCAGGCGTTCAACTTCATGATGCGGCCGGTCTATCTGCTGACCGCGCCGTTGAACAGCCTGATGTTGCCGGCGCTGGCCCGAGCCCGCGGCGACGCGGTCGCTTTTCGCGAAGTGTATCTCGGCTTTCAACGCCTGATCGCCACGGCGATGTTTCCCGTTGGCATTGGTCTGTGCGTCACCGCGCCCGATGTGATGTTGTTGCTCGGCGGCCGGAATTGGCACGGCGCCGGCGAAGTGCTGCGCGCCATCGCTCCGACCATCCTCGTGCAAGGTTTCATCAACACCACGTCGAGCGCACTGGCCGCCGTAGGACGCGCCGATCGGCTGTTCGCCGCGTCAGTCGCTTTCGCCGTGACGATGAGCCTGCTCAGCTACGGAATTCTGAGCGCGTACCATGACGATAAGGATCCTGTCGTCAACCTCGCCAACTGGTACGCCGCCGCGTCGATCGGACTGTTCATTCCCTATCAAATCTGGACGCTCCGCACGCTCAGCGTGCCGATTCTGGATTGGCTCCGCGCGATCGCCCGACCATTGCTGGCATCGCTCCCGATGGGAGTCTGTGTCTTCGCAACCCATCTCGGGGCCTACGGTTGGACCTGGCAAACCAGGCAAGTCGCGCCGATGGAAACCGTGATTTCGTTGGCGCTCCAAGTCGCGATCGGCGTTGTCTGCTATATCCTGTTCGCCTGGCCGGATTGCCGCTGGCTCTGGGCGCAGCTCCGCCGAGATGCCAATGCGGGGCTTCAGGCAAAATCTGCCGGTTAGGCTCAATTTGCCGCCGACGGTTGGCCGATCTTCCATGCGGCGTCCCGGGCGCGCGAACTTTTCGCCCGGCCGCCAACGTTCCGCGGAGGCCAATTCCATGTCCGGCGCCCGGCTTTACGCCACGCTCACACTGCTCCTCGGCCTGGCCGCGCCCCTGGGTTGCTGCGAGCGGAAGGGCTACATCGTCCGCTGCGACATGGCGCTCGAATTGAACCGCGTGAGCCACCTCCTCGGCCGCCACGACGACTACGAGGCCTGTCCCGGCGACTGCGATTGCGCGGAGTGCCAGGCGATGGACGGCTGGAGCGGCGATGGCGGAGGTGGTGCGATGCTCGGCTCGGAACCGCGCTTGCATCCAGTACCGACGCGTCCGGTATTCGCGCCGGCAAGCCCAACGCCAGCCGCGCCGCGCGAAACGATCGATCCGAATGCCCCCCCCGTGAGCCAGCGCTCCAACGGCGATTTTCGCGCCCGGAACGTAAGCGTCGGCCGCACGACGCCGCGCGAGTCGAGCGGGCAACTCTCGCGCCGCGATGCGGCCGCCCAGGCGATGTTCGCCAAGCCGCAGCGGAATACGTCTCGCCCGCGCTAGCAGCGCGAACGCAATTGCCAAATTGGAGCCGGAAGCGTCAGCGCCCGGAGTGCTTGGCAGACGACGCCGCTACCAATGCACTCCGGGCGCTGACGCTTCCGGCTCTATAGATGTATGAGCGCAGTTGCTCCCAGGTCAACGCGCGTTCACAATGTGAGCGCTTCTTGCGAGTGACTGAGATCGCTATTGCGAGTATCTGTGGAGCCTACCATGACCGTTGACGAAGTCATGCGGGAACTGGAACGCCTGGGGAATCCCACCACGAAGCGCACGCTCATGAGGCACGGGGCGCGCGAGCCCTTCTTCGGCGTGAAAATCGAGGAGATGAAAAAACTCCATAGGCGCTTCAAAGGCGATCACGCGCTCGCCCTCGCGCTCTTCGAGACCGGCAACGCCGACGCGATGTACCTTGCCGGCATCGCGGCTGATCCCGCCAAGATCAAAAAGTCCGACTTGAAACGCTGGGCCAAGGGGGCGTACTGGTCC
>JALHLM010000593.1 GCA_022844585.1 Pirellulales bacterium
CACGACGCCGTCCCATCCTCCTTCCGTCAAAAACCGTTTTTGAGGGCTTGATCGTTTAATGGGCAGAGGCTTATACTCAGTCGCTTTCGACCAGCCAGCAACCCGTCCGGTCTAGCGATATGAAGATTCGCGCCAGCGTCAAAAGAGTCTGCGAAAACTGCAAGATCGTTCGCCGCCGCGGCGTGGTGTTCGTCGTGTGCCAAAATCCGCGTCACAAGCAGCGCCAGGGCTAGGAGTTCCAACGAGTCATGCCACGTTTGATGGGTGTCGACATTCCGAACGATCGCCCGGCGGTGATCAGCTTGCAGTACCTCTACGGCGTGGGGCCGAAGGTGGCGCGCGAGCTGTGCCACAAGGCCGGCGTAGACCCGCACGTCAAGGCCCGGGAATTGGGCGAAGATGAGCTGGCCCGCATGGCCGCCTTGTTGGACAAGGACTACGTGGTGGAAGGGCAGTTGCGCCGCCAGGTGGCCCAGAACATCGCCCGCCTCCGCGATATCAGCTGCTACCGGGGTATCCGCCATCGCCGCGGCCTCCCGGTCCGCGGCCAACGCACTCGTACCAACGCCCGCACCCGCAAAGGCCCGAAGAAGACCGTGGCCGGCAAGAAGGGCGTCAAGGACTTGAAGTAAGCGATAGCCGCTCTTCTGTAGCCGAGGTCGGTGACCTCGGCCAAGTCCAAGTCAGATCAAGCATTCAAGTCAACCGATTCCGGCGGGGAGCCGAACGAACGTGTCGAAAGCCAAGCGTAGAAAAGTCCGCCGCAACGTCACGATGGGCGTCGCCCACATCAAGGCGACGTTCAACAACACCCAGGTCACGATCACCGACAACAAGGGTGACGTGCTTTGCTGGGCCAGCGCCGGGACCAGTAATTTCAAGGGGAGCCGGAAAAGCACCCCGTTCGCCGGACAGTGCGCCGCTCAGCAATGTGCCGAGAAGGCGATGAAATTCGGCGTCAAGGAGCTGGAAGTCCGCGTCAAGGGGCCCGGGTCGGGACGCGAAAGCGCCATCACCGCCCTGCAATCGGCCGGCCTGACCATCAAGACCATCGAGGACGTCACCCCGCTGCCACACAACGGCTGCCGTCCGCCCAAGAAGCGCCGCGTCTAAGACGCCGGCGACGTAATACCCATTCAACCGTCATCGAAGATTGAAGATTCATGGCTCGTCATACCGGACCTGTTTGCCGACTCTGCCGCCGCGAAGGGATGAAGTTGTTCCTGAAGGGAACCCGCTGCGATACGCCCAAGTGCGCCATCGAACGCCGCGACACCGCGCCGGGCATGCATAATTCCCGTCGCGCTAAGCTGACCGATTACGGCGTCCACCTGCGCGAAAAGCAGAAGGTCAAACACTATTACGGCATTCTGGAACGGCAGTTCCGCACCTATTTCAAGTTGGCCACGCGCTACCACGGCAATACCGGGGATGCGTTGATGAGCCTGCTGGAACGGCGGATGGACAACATCGTCCACCGCGCCGGCTTCGGCCTGAGCCGCTCCCAGGCGCGGCAATTGATTCGCCACGGCCATTTCACGGTCAACGGTCGCCGGGTCGACGTCCCCAGCTACCTGATGAAGCCGGGCGACGTGATCCGCGTCAAGAACCGCGTCAAGAGCCTGTCGGCCGTCCAGACCTGTCTGGCGGAAAACAGCCGGGAAGTCCCTGACTTCCTCACCCGCAGCGAAGGCGTCGGGATTCCCGAAGCCGTCGTCCAGCGGTTGCCCGAGGCTGGCGACGTCTCGATTCCGGTGCAGACGCAGTTGATCGTCGAGTTGTGCTCCAAGTAACAAGCGTGAAGCAAGGGGAGGGGACCAATGCGCATTCGTTGGCGTGGATTTGAGCTTCCGAGTCTGGTTACTTGCGAACGGTCGTCGCTGACTTCGACGTACGGCAAATTCGTGGCCGAACCGTTCGAGCGCGGCTTCGGCGTCACGGTGGGCAATAGCCTGCGCCGGATTCTGCTTTCCAGTTTGGAAGGCAGTGCCATTACGCAAATCAAAATCAACAACGCCCAGCACGAGTTCACCACGCTCGCTGGCGTCGTGGAAGACATGACCGACGTCGTCTTGAACATCAAGGCGCTGATCGTCAAGAACCACAGCGATCAGACGAAAGTCGTCTCGATCGACAAGACCACCAAGGGCGTGATCACCGGTCACGACGTGATCTGCGACTCCACCGTCCAGATCATCAACAAGGACCACGTGATCGCCACGTTGACCGACGACGTGCCGTTCCGCGTGGAAATGGTCATCGAAAACGGTCGCGGATACATCCCCGCCACCGAGCACATGGCCAAGGACCACGAGATCGGGATCATCCCGCTCGACGCCGTGTTCAGCCCGGTCGTCCGCGTCCGCTACGAGATCGAAGAAACCCGCGTCGGTCAGAAGACGAACTACGACAAGCTCACGCTGGAAATTTGGACCAACGGTTCGATCGGCCCCGAAATGGCCCTGGTCGAAGCCGCCAAGATCCTCCGCAAGCACCTCAATCCGTTCGTGCAATACAGCGAGTTGGGTGCACAGGTTCACGCCGAAGGGCGCGGGCTCGGCGGCCTGATCGATTCGGCCACCGAGCAGAAGCTCAACATGAGCCTCGCGGAGTTGAATCTCTCGGTCCGGGCCAGCAATTGCCTGGAATCCGAAAACATCCGTACCGTTCGGGATCTGGTCACCAAGTCCGAGGATCAGCTCCTCGACGTCCGGAATTTCGGCGATACGACGCTCAACGAAGTCAAGGAAAAGCTTAGCGACCTGGGGCTCCGCCTCGGGATGCGAGTGCCGACGACGGCGCGCGTTTAGGACACATTTCGGCCGACCGTGAACGCGGTCGCCGCCTGGTTTGAAATCAGCAGCACCGCAGCGAAGAAAGCAATTCTCCCATGCGTCATCGTAAACGCGGCCGCCGTTTGGGTCGCAGCTCCAGCCACCGTCGGGCGATGTTTCGTAACATGGCCAGTTCCCTGTTCCTCACGGAGCGGGACGCCGACGGCGAAGCCAACGCGCCCAAGGTGAAGGGCCGCATCATCACCACGGTTGAAAAGGCCAAGGAAATTCGCTCCCTGGTCGAAAAGTGCATCACCGTCGCCCGGCATGCCTTGCCGGCGATGGAGAATGCCAAGCAGTTCGGCACCGACGCCGCGCGTAACACCGAAGCCTGGAAGACTTGGCGCAAGAGCGACAAGCACAATAAATGGGTGCAAGCCATGGCCCCGGTGGTGAACGCTCGCCGCCGCGCGATCCAGATGCTCGGCGACAAGCAGGCCGTGCGAATCCTGTTCGACGACGTCGCGCCACGCTTCGAAGGCCGCCCCGGCGGTTACACCCGCGTGGTGCGTCTCGCCACACCGCGTCTCGGCGATGCCGGTGAACGCGCGATCCTCGAATTCGTCGGCGTCCGTGACCGCGTCACGCAAAAGTCGTCCAA
>JALHLM010000594.1 GCA_022844585.1 Pirellulales bacterium
CTCGATGCAACACGAGCTCGAATACGCCGGCATGCAAGGTTTTCTCGGCTCCATCGACGCCAACACCGGCGACATGCTGCTCGGCTGGGATACCGATCAATTCCCGACCGACATCTACCTCACCACGCAGTGCATGCTCAGCATCCTGAAATACGGCGGCCTCGCCCCCGGTGGCGTCAACTTCGACGCGAAAGTCCGCCGCGAAAGCTTCGAACCGGTCGACCTCTTCCACGCCCACATCGGCGGCATGGACGCCTTCGCCCGCGGCTTAAAGATCGCCGCCGCGATCCGCGCCGACGGCGAACTGGATAAATTCGTCAAAGACCGCTACAGCAGCTTCGACACCGGCGTCGGCGCGGAAATCGAATCCGGCAAAGCCAGCTTCAAATCGTTGGAAAAATACATGCTGGAAAAAGGCGAGATCACCCCGAACAAGAGCGGGCGGCAGGAAATGCTGGAGGGGTTGGTGAACCGGTTTGTGTAGGAGGGACTCGGAAGATATCGCATTGGCTTGTTGGTGCGGTATAATAGTACCGACACAAGGTTTCGCGCGCTGAGTGCCGGCGACTCAGGAGCCGCCTGCCGGTAACCATCGAATGGCTGGTGAAGCATGTCGATTACGACATCGGAAGTGACATCCCCGTGCCCCGACGGGACGCCGAATGTTGCAGCCGGACTACAGACGCTTTCACACGACGTCGAGAGTCTCCAGCAGTACCTTGCGAGCCGTCCCAATGGTCCTACCTATGCTGCGGTGTGCGATTCCATCGAGGCCGTCCGTGGTATTTCCCGGGAAGTTTTCGGCGTCGCAGCCGTAGTCGAGGAAGTGCGCGATCGCGACGACCCATCCGATCATGTGATTGTGGTGAACGTCGACGATTCCGGCGAACTTGAATCGATTCTGGAGCGTTTCTCTACTTGGCATTCGCGGCTTTCCGAGATCCCGGCGGATGTCCGCGGACTATTTCGATTGTCTGTGAATCCTAAAGAAGAGTAGCAATGCACGGTCGCGAGTTTTTCGACGTGGCCGTTCAGCTATCGAACGGCAAATCGGCGGCGGAACTGCGGTCGTGCGTTAGCCGCGCCTACTATGCTGCGTTTCATGCCGCCCGTGAATTTGTAGATATCGAATGCCGCGTCAATCTTCCAGCTGACGCCGCATGCCATAAGAAATTGCACGAGCTATTGGAGTCGAGTGGTAACGCCTTGCTGATAGGAGTCGGGCGGCAACTTTCGTCGTTGCGAGAGGCAAGAAACAACGCGGACTACCAACTAGGTCACGCTCCTTCGAGTTCGAGGAAATACGCGATCATGTATCTGACAGTATCTCGGAACATCATCGCTGTACTGGAAAACGGAATCAATCCTGACTCCAGAGCGGACGCAGTGGACGGGATTCGCAATAAGGCGACCTCCGTCTTTCGCCTCATTCTGCGCGCGTAAATTGAGCTGCCAGCTAAGGATTGACGGGGAGACGCTTCCCGCGAGGCGGCGTACGTCCGGTACTTGTCGGAATCGAACTGGAACGTTACCCTTCGGGCATGCCTATACGCATGTTCATGGTCGCGTGACTTCTCAGCTGAGTTCAACCATGCGTCACGGCTCCCAGCTCGACCCGCCGAATCCGTATGACAAGACGCAATCCGCGCCGGATCTGGAGCACTTGGCTTGGGACGACGAGTATCTGAAGCAACGGGCTGATCGGCCGATTCAGTACTTGGATGATGCGTCCAAATCGATTGTCAGCGAGAACGACTCCCCCGATGTGGGTTTTCGCTATAGCGTCAATCCTTATCGCGGCTGCGTACATGGTTGCAGTTACTGTTATGCGCGGAACACGCACGAATACCTCGGCCTGAACGCCGGGCTCGATTTCGAGACGAAGATTTTTGTGAAGCGCGATGCGCCGAAACTGCTGCGCGCGTTTCTCGCGCGTGACGCCTGGCGGCCGGAACCGATTACGTTTTGTGGCGTGACCGATTGCTATCAACCCGCCGAGCGCGAATACCGGCTCACGCGGCAATGCCTTGCAGTCGCGCAGGAATGCCGGCAGCCGATCAGCATTGTCACTAAGAACGCGCTGGTCGTGCGCGACTTGGACATCTTGCGCGAAATGGCCGCGCATCGCTTGGCGCACGTGAACGTCTCGATCACCACGCTCGATCCCGAATTGGCGCGTGAGATGGAACCGCGGACGAGCATTCCCGCCGCGCGATTGCGGGCCGTGGAAACGCTCGCACAGGCCGGCGTGCCCATGCGAGTATTCGTGTCGCCGATCATTCCCGGTTTGAACGACCATGAAGCGCCGGCCGTGATGAAAGCCGCGCGCGACGCCGGCGCGAGCGACGTCGGTTACATCCTGCTCCGTCTGCCGCTCACCGTGGAACCCGTCTTTCGCGAATGGCTGCATCGCTCGCAGCCCTTGCGCGCCGAGAAGGTGGAGAGCCTCATTCGCCAGACGCGCAGTGGAAAATTGAGCGATTCCACCTGGCGGCAACGCATGACCGGCGAGGGTGAAGTCGCCGATCAGATTCGCGCGATGTTCAAGGTGTTCCGCAAGAAACTTGGCTTCACAGAACTGCCGCCGCTCGATCGCGAGCAATTTCATCCGTGCGCATCCCCCGACGGCCAGCGGCGCTTGTTTTGATCCGTTAACCCAGAATCACGCCGACGATCAGCGCCGCGGCGAGCACCGTTTCCATCAGGCCGGCCGTCTGCAACGTGCGCGCGTCGAGCTGTGAAACGAGGTCCCGGAATTGCACCGGGAAGACGCTCAGGGCGAAGCCTTCCGCCAGAAAGAGTGCGAGGGCCAGGACCATGATCCAGCGAACGGCGTCCATCGAAGTGACGATCCTTGTGAAGTTTTGCGGCCCATCGAGCCGATTCCTATTGCCATGCTTTGTGGTTCTAGGTATCGTCCGTCGCTATGAGCAAACTGCGAACGAACCCTGATTTTCTCAACGGCGTGCCGGAGTTGGTAGTCCTCCGGCTGCTCGCCCGGCAGCCGATGTACGGCTATCAACTCGTGCAGTCGATTCGCCTGGTCAGCCATGGCGAACTGACGTTTGGCGAGGGTTCGATCTACCCAGTGTTGCACAAACTGGAGGCCGCCGGTTGGCTGTCCAGCAAGAGCGAACTGGTGGGGGGACGCAGTCGCGTGGTCTACCGCGTGACGGCGTCGGGCACGAAACGCCTGGCCGGATCGTCCGCTGAGTGGCAGCGGATCGTCGCGGCCGTGGGACGCATTTTGCAAGGAGGCTCGGATGAATGCTCCGTCACTTTCGGCGCAGTTGCGATGTGAATTGGTCCGTCGCCGCCTGCCGCGGTTTTACGTGCATCGCGTGATGCGCGAGTTCGACGATCACTCCCAGGACATCGTCGCGGAACATCCGACAACCGCGGACGTCGATCGCCTGGGCGATC
>JALHLM010000595.1 GCA_022844585.1 Pirellulales bacterium
TCATACGGGCTGGCCATCACCACGGTGTAACCATCCAGATCGCGGAACCAGAGTTCCCAATGATTCGGCCCGCCGCGTCCATCCGGCGGATTGCGATGGCGCGGCAACACCACCTTGACGCCCAACTCCATCGCCCGACCGAGCGCCGCGTCGAAATCTTCGACCTCGAACCAGAGCAGCACGCCGTTGCCGTAGGGCCGGTCGTCGGGATCGCCAATCGGTCCATGGTCATGTGCCACGTCGAAGCGATGCAACTGCATGACGAGCTGTCCGTTCTTGACCAGACGCTCATATTCCCGGCCGCCATGATCGCTCTGGCAACCGAAGATGAATTGATACCAGCGACTACTGGCCTCAACGTCATGCACGCAAATGAGCGGCTCGGGTATCATGTTGATTCCCCTCAACGAATCGTATTGCCAATCGTGAAACTGGTCGCTTCGTTTGGTCAACGTAGCCACAGCAACGAGTGAGTCTAATAGGGCAGCGTCTCGTCAGCCAGTACATTGCCGCTTACTCGGTGGTCTTCGCCTCGACGCCCCACACCCCCTCAAGCACGCGGCACAATTCCGGGTCGTGGGTTTCCAACTCCGTCCGCACAAAAGGGAAAAAGTCGTTCGTGCCGAAGTACGCCTCAGTGCCTTCGGCGAAGTATTCCATTGGGTTGGTGAGCGCGTAGTGGCGAACTTTGCTGCCGTTGACGTGACGCACCGATTCGTAGTTCTGTTTCTCGCGCGCCTGTTCCAAAGCCTTGGCGACCGCCGCGTTTTCATAGCCATCCGGCAAGAATAGTTCGTGGTAGCCGTGCGCCAATTCGTGGAGCACCATCCACGGCTGATCGATCGTCCAGGAAACGAAGTTCGCGGCGTTGGCGATTTCGATGCAATCCTGTTTGTCGGGATTCATTTGGTTTTCGCGCAACCAACCGGCGTCCGGGTGATAACACATGCACGGATGATGCGGTTCGTCGAACTCAATCCAGATCGGAATTGTTCGAAGTTGTTCGACCGCCTTCTCCGGTACGCGCCGCTCGATCGCCGCGAGCTGATGATCCAATAACGCCAACACGCGATTCCCGATCTCGGCCTGCTCGGCCAACAACGTCGGATGCAAATAGAGTTTCCACCCGCGCAACTCCTGCGTCGCGTAAGCGGACGTCGCCATCGGTTCAGGCGACTTAATCGCAGACTCTTCAGCAACTGCCCGACCACTTGCCACGGCAAGAATGGCTACGAGCGCCACACCTGTCCGTCGCGCCAACGAGCAGGAACGCACGTTGCGAACAGACTGCCAATCAAGCTCAAAGCGAATCATGATTCACCCAGACGTGAATTGAAATGATTGATCGGCAATGGGCGTCATTTCGAGATAAACTTGCCTCGCATCGACAGGCAATGAGACAAGCCGGTAGCAATGCATTTCGACAATTGCTGTACAAATAGTTGTCAGCACAATAGTATTCGCCTCGAAATTCGAATGCGACGAGTTGATGGCGTCCGACCAATTTCCACATTCTAACCAGCACCCGCCACCGCGCAATAGTGCCGCTGCCTCATTCTGGCCGCTAATTGCTCATCGTTGCGATTTGCGCAGCAGCCACTCGAACGCGGCCAGTGCCGACATCCCAGCGCCGACCAGGAGCATATTGCCGATTGCGATGGCAACCAGCGACAGGCTCAACGGAACCACCGAGGGCGAAATGCCCAACCAAGCGCCCCACGGCGTGGCGAACAAAATCGCCGCGGCAAACGTGAGCACGAAGATCGCTTTGAGGCTGAAACGCATGTGGCGACCGACCGATCAACTCCACGTCTGAATCAGTATGGAGCTAGTACCCTCACGTCGTGCGGCGCATTACGCGACACGTTTGCGTTCAGCGAGCCGACGGCGAGCGGCAATCTTTCTCTGTGCGCTGGAATCTTCTCGGTAGAAGTGAATCAAAGCCTTCCACCCCGGCCACACGCCGGGCTTTCGCTTGGCCCGCAGAAATAGCAACCTGTGCTGCTTCCGACGCAGAATACCATCGGCAATGAAAACGACTGCAAGTGCGATATTTGCTCCATTGAGCACTCGATCCATGAATAGAAGATTGGACCTGGAACGTCCGAACGCCCAAAAAAACAACATGACGAAACCAAAGGCCGTGGAAAAGTTCAATGCCAGCAAGAGTCGCCACCGGCGGCTTGGCTTGCGAATGGCGCAATCAGTCAATGGAGGTTGGTAGGGATTCGTTTCCATCAGATCGATTCTAGCTATCCGCGCAAGAAAAGCCCCACCCGAAGGTGAGGCTCTTTTGGAAAACTGGTTTACAAACGTCGAGCGCCTAATCCAGCGCCGCCGCCTCCACTGGCACCGTGTCCACGAGGAACCCTTCCAGGTGCTTGGCGCGGACCGGGTGCTGGAGCTTTTTCACCGCTTTGGCTTCGATCTGTCGCACGCGTTCGCGGGTGACTTTGAAGATCCGGCCGACTTCTTCCAGCGTGTAGGTGTAGCCGTCCCCCAGCCCGTAGCGGAGGCGGATGATCTCCCGCTCGCGATAGGTCAAGGTTTTCAGCAACGCCTCGATCTTGTCCCGCAGGATGCCGTTCGAGGCGGTCTTGAGCGGGCTTTCGGTGTGGCCGTCTTCGATGAACTCGCCGAACGAGCTGTCCTCGCTCTCGCCCACCGGACGATCGAGACTCACCGGTTGCCGGCCGATGTTCAACACGCGGCGGGTTTCCTCGACGCTGATATCGGCGGCCGTGGCCGTTTCCTCGGTCGTCGGTTCGCGGCCGAGTTCCTGTTGCAAACGCTTCGAGACGTTCCGCAACTTGCTCAGCACGTCGATCATGTGCACGGGGATGCGGATGGTGCGAGCCTGATCGGCGATCGCCCGGGTGATCGCCTGGCGAATCCACCACGTGGCGTACGTGGAGAACTTGTAGCCGCGGCGATACTCGTACTTGTCCACGGCGCGCATCAACCC
This sequence comes from Pirellulales bacterium, assembly GCA_022844585.1. Classification (GTDB taxonomy): domain Bacteria; phylum Planctomycetota; class Planctomycetia; order Pirellulales; family JALHLM01; genus JALHLM01. The sequence goes on from JALHLM010000595.1 coordinate 2,966, forward strand.
GGTGTTGCCTTCCTGAATCAGGTCCAGGAAGCTCAGCCCGCGGTTGCGGTACTTCTTGGCGATCGACACGACGAGCCGCAAGTTTCCGGAGGAGAGTTCGCGCTTGGCGTACTCGTACTCCTGGAACTGCCGGCGCATCAGGCTCACGCGTTCGCGCAGCCCCTTCGGGCTTTCACGCGTGATCAGCATCAACTCGCGCAAACGCTTGCGATGCGACAAACGCTGGTCGCTGGAACCAACGTCGCTGCGCGTTTCGAGTTGCGCGATGCGGGTTTGCAGGTTATCCATCTCGCGCGAGTATTCGGCGAGCTGCCGCATCAGCACTTGCACGCGCTTGGTGCGGAGCGAAAGCTCCTCGACCAGGCGGAGTTGCTTGCGTTTGCGACCGAGGAATCGACGACGCGCGGCGAGTCGCTCCGGCAGGGGCCGACGGCGATCGATGAAGATGCGGA
>JALHLM010000596.1 GCA_022844585.1 Pirellulales bacterium
ATCTCGCCCATTGAATTGCTGATCATCGGCGGCATTGTGCTCACGCCGATCGTGGCTTTGGTCGTGCTTTTCGCCGCGATTTCGACGAGCAAGCGAAAACGCGACTGAGTCAGTGTCCATCGCAAATTGGTACACTAGCCCGACGCGCAAGCGAGGGGGAGTAGACGCCGAGCACCGAACGGCGCTTACTCCCCCTCGCTTGCGCGTCGGGCTAGTGAAAATCCGACTGAGTTTTTGCTCACCCGGGCCAGGCGAAGAGCCGTACCCGATTGCCGTCCGGGTCGTGTACCAGCAGTTCCTGGTAGCCCTCCGAATTGCGAAGAATGCGGGCACCGGCCGGGGCGACGACTTTTAGAGCTTCGTCAAGGTCGTCGCATTCGAGCGCCAGGCTCCAGCGGGCCGAGGTCTCGTCGGGTGCGTCGCGGCCGATCAATGCCAAGCGCGCGTTGCCGGCTTCGAGCAGGGCGTACTGCTCCTCCGGAATGCGAATCAACGCCCGCAGGCCGAGCTTCTTGCGGTACCAGGCGAGCATCTCTTCCCAGCGGACGGTTCGAAGTTCGACGGCGTAAAGTTCGGCTTTCATCGCGCGATGCTCCTGGCATGATCTTGAAACTCAATCGTCATCCGTGTGAATCTGTAACGCCGCGTTCGCAATCGGCGATAGACGCTCCTCCAGCAATTCGCCGCCGTGGGTCAATTCTAACCCGATTTGCACCGCCCAGAGGGGCGCATCGCCAAGGCGATCGGTCGACAGTTTTACCAGGTCTTTGCGTGTGCAGACGAGACCTGTAAGCCGTTCTTGCCGGACCCATTGGGCAAGACTCTCGACGTCTTCGCGGGCATAGGCGTGATGGTCCGGAAAAGTCCGCCAGGCCGCAAGCTGACAATCGCAGCCTTCCAGCGTGCGGCGAAATCCTTCCGGATTGCCGATTCCGCAGAAGCCGCCCCATCGTCCGGTCGCTAACGCCGTGAGTGGAACAGATTCGCCGAGTGAATTGAGCAACTCGGCCGGTCGATGCGCCGCTTCAAACCAAATGGCGTCTGGAGCGTTGCGGCGCACCGTCGCGCGGATTCGGTCGCGCGTCGTAGCGTCGACGAGATCCGCCCGCGACAGCGCGATGGCCTGGGCGCGCCCCAGTCCAGCGAGCGATTCGCGCAGCAATCCGCGCGGCAGCACATGGCCGTAGCCGAACGGCTCCAGGGCGTCGATCAGGACGAGATCGAAGTCGCGCGCCAGACGCCGATGCTGAAAGCCGTCGTCGAGTAGAATGAGTTGACTGGTGAATTCCTCGATCGCCATCAACGCGCCGGCGACGCGGTCCGGCTGCTGGACATGCGGCACGTCTGGCAACATTTGCTCCAGCTCGATGCCTTCGTCATTCAGATGCCCATGCTGCGCCCCATAGCCGCGGCTGACGATCGCCACGCGCACGGCTCGTTCGCGAAACCAGCTCGCCAGCCACGCCACCATCGGGGTCTTACCCGTCCCGCCGGTGGTGATGTTGCCAACGCTCACTACGGGAACTGGCACATGCAGCGTCGGCCTCCAACCACGATCGAAGGCGACATTCCGTAGCCGCATCGCCAATGCATAAGGCGTCTCGGCCAAGCGCAATCCCACCCGCGTGACCGCCGCGCCCACACCGGCGCGCCGCCCGCTGACTAACTCATGAAAATCACGGGCGTTCAATGGAGATCTTGAAAGGGGTGCTTAAATTGGAACTGCGGCGGGAAATGACGAATGTCGAAATCCAAATGACGAATGAATGTCGAAGCTCGAATGACGAATGTCTAATTTGCAAACGGACGATAGGAGTCCTCTAGGCATTTGTCATTCGGGTTTCGACATTCGTCATTCCACTTCCTCGCCGTGTTCTCCGTGTCCTCAGTGGTGAGATCCGGATTACTTCCGCTCAGCCAACGGGACGAACTGTCTTGTTACCGGACCGGTGTAATTGGCTCGCGGGCGGATTAGCCGGTTGTTGGACAGTTGTTCGATCACGTGCGCGCTCCAGCCGGCGACGCGGCTGACGACGAAGAGGGGCGTGTAGAGTTCGACCGGTAGGTTCAGGTAGTGATAGAGCCGCGCGCTGGGCCAATCGAGGTTAGGCGGGAGCTTTTTTTCTTCGCGGACGATGCCTTCGATCACGTCGGCCATTTGCTCCATGTCTTCGTGGCCGGTTTCCGCCGCGAGTTTCGCGCACCAGGCTTTGAGATACGCCGCGCGCGGGTCGCCGTCTTTGTAAACGCGGTGCCCAAAGCCCATGATGCGCTGTTTGCTGGCGAGCGCGTTGCGAATCCAGCCTTCCGCGCGGTCGGAGCTGCCGACTTTTTGCAGCACTTCCAGCACGCGCTCATTGGCGCCGCCGTGCAACGGACCTTTGAGCGCCCCGATGGCGCCGGTCACCGCCGAGTGCAAATCGGACAGCGTCGAGCAAATCACGCGCGCGGTAAACGTCGACGCGTTGTACTCGTGCTCGGCATAGAGAATCAGCGAGATGTCCATCGCCCGTTCCCAGGCCGGCGACGGTTCGACGCGCGTCAACATAAAGAGCTGATTCGCCGCCAGGCTCAAGCCCGGCTGCGGCAACACTGGTTCCTTGCCCTCGCGAAGACGTTGCGCGGCCGCCAGAATGACGGGCAATTGCGCGAGCAAACGCTCGGCCTTCCGCAGATTCGCGTCGCGGCTGTTATCAGCGGTGTCCGGATCCCAATGCGCGAGCATGCTCGCGCCGGTCCGCATCACGTCCATCATCGAGGCGTCGCTCGGCAACGCCCGCAGAGTCTGCAAGATCGGCTCGGCGACTTGAGCGGCTTCCAATCGCGCGCGAAATTCGCCGAGTTCCTTGGGCGACGGCAACTCGCCGTACAGCAATAGGTACGCCGTCTCCTCGAACGTGGCATGCTCGGCGAGTTGCTCGACCGCATACCCACGGTATTCGAGCCCGCCGACGATCGTGCTGATCGCCGTCTCTCCAGCGACCACGCCTTCCAACCCAGGGCTATACACCAAGTCCGCCATGCCGCTTGACTCCCAAAGATGATCTGCCCGCGAAACACGCGAAAAGACGCGAAAGCTACGTCGGAGAGTTTCTTCACATGACTGTCATTGTTTAAATCTCGGCAACGCGAATGCGAACTTCCCTACTTCCACGAATCACTCATACAAGATCCCATCGTGCGCTCGCCCCATATCGCGTTATTTCGTGTGTTTCGCGGGCAAACTCCTGCTGCCCTACGGTGCCGCTTTCACATTCAGTTCCATTACCAAGAAACTCAACTGATCGGCCGCCAGTTCGATGCGTTTGCTCGTTGGGGTTCCCGCGCCGTGGCCGGCTTTGGATTCAATGCGAATCAACGTCGGCTCTGGTCCGGACTGCAATTCTTGCAACGTCGCGGCGAATTTGAAGCTGTGT
>JALHLM010000597.1 GCA_022844585.1 Pirellulales bacterium
CCGGCCAATGGGGTGTCCGACCGCCCCCAATGCCACCGGTTCCTTGCGCCGCGATCGCCGTGCGCGGCATGACTGGCGCCCGTACATTTTACGCAGGCGGCACTTGCGGAGCGACGCGGGCAACTGTTTTTCGCGTCAGGACTGTTCCGGAAAGTGCCAGGCCCCATGGCGGCCGATGATGATGGACGGGGCGGCAGGAGGCCGCCGCAGCCGAAGTTACCGCCAAAAGGGAGTGACGCCGTGACTCGCCGGAACATCCTCGAACTGCTCCTGTGTCTGAGTGCCGCCTTCGCCGCGCCCCAGTTTGCCTCCGCGGAAAAGTGCGCTTGCTCACATTGCGGATGCACCACGCATTGCCGTGCCGTCTGCCGCTGTGTGCAGAGCACCGAAGAGAAAAAAGAGACCTGCTTCGAGTGCAAATGCGAGGACTTTTGCGTGCCCGGTCCGAGCATCTTTTGTGGCCGGAAGTGCGAAGCCATGCCGCTCCCGGAAAACGAGTGCGGCTGCCCTCAGAACTGCTGCATTTCCTGGAACGTCTGGAAGCCGCGCTGCGCACAGGTTCGCACGAAGCGCGTGCTCGTCGTGCATGAAGTGAAGAAGGAAGTGCCGTCCCATAAGTGGGAAGTGGAATACCTCTGCGAGGAGTGCCGGCAATGCTGTGCCGACGCCGTGCCGGCCACGACCAATGCCGCCGGAGAAATCGTCCCGGTCTCGGCAGAGTTCCCGATCGACGAGACGCCTGCGGAAACGGAGATGCCAGCTGTGGAACCGCAAGGCAACTGGCTGACGCGGCTGTTCGCGAAATAGCGCGCAACACTAACCCGAAGCGCCAGCGAGGGGGAGAAAACGCTGATTTCAGCGCGATGATGCGCTGAAATGAAACTTCGCCTCCCCCTCGCTGGCGATTCGGGTTGGTGTGGGTTTTGCCGCCGCTGACGCGTAAAATGCCGAGACAGTGCTTCGTTCCGGGACTCGGCGAGTTATGGCGATTCGAATTGGCAACGGCGCGGGCTTTTGGGGGGACGAATTGTCCGCCCCGCGCCGTTTGGTCGAACGTGGGCAGCTCAACTACCTGACGCTCGAGTATCTCGCCGAACTGTCGATGTCGATTCTCGCGCGCCAGCGCGAGAAAAATCCCCAGCTTGGCTATGCCGGCGATTTTCTCGAGGTCCTCGCGCCGCTGATTCCGGCGCTTAAGCAGCAGCCAGGTTTGAAGCTCATCACCAACGCTGGCGGCATGAACCCGCGCGGCTGCGTCGCCCAGGCGGCGCGGATTCTCAGCGAAGCGGGGCTCCGCGATTGCCGGATCGCCGCCGTCGATGGCGACAACCTGTTGGACAGTTTGGCGGACATCCAGAAATCTGGGTGTTCTTTGCAGCATCTCGATACCGGCGAGACGCTGGCACATAGACTCGCGGTCACGTCAGAGACGAAAGTGGTCTCAGCGAATGCTTACCTCGGCGCGAAACCAATTGTGGACGCCTTGGACGAAGGCGCGCGGATTGTCATCACGGGTCGCGTCGCCGATGCATCGTTGACAGTTGCGCCGGCGGTGCATGAGTTCGGCTGGCGATGGGATGACTGGAATCGCCTGGCGGGCGCGAGCGTCGCGGGTCATGTGATTGAATGCGGCGCGCAGGCGTCGGGCGGCTATTTCTCTGGCTGGCGCGACGTCAATTTTCACGACCTGGGCTTTCCCATTGCAGAGCTATCCGAGGATGGTTCATGCGTGATCACGAAAGCGCCCGTTGGCGGAGTGGTGAATCGACGCACGGTGGTTTCGCAACTCGTCTACGAGATCGGCGACCCTGCGCATTATCTAACGCCCGACGTCGACGTGGATTTCACCACGCTGGAATTGAGCGAAATCGGACCGGACCGCGTGCGATTGTCTGGCGCGAGCGGCCGTCCAGCGCCGGAGAGTTACAAAGTCTCGTTGGCCTACCACGATGGTTACGCCACGAGCAGTCAGCTGTTGGTTTATGGTCCTGACTGCCGCGAAAAGGCTCAGCGCTGCGTAGAGATGATCTTCGAGCGGTTGCGTTCCAGCGACTGCGAGCCGAAAGAACGCCTCGTGGAATTCCTTGGCGCAGGCGACGGCGTGCCGTCCAATAGCGCGAGCGCCGTGGCGCCGCCGGAGCTGATGTTGCGGATCGCCGTGCGCGATCCGCGGCGTGAAGTCGTGGAGCGGTTCACGCGACAATTCGCCCCGCTGATCACCGGCGGTCCGCCTGGGCTGGCGGGGTATGCTACGGCGCGCAGCGATATCCGTCCGGTCTACGCGTACTGGCCCACGTTGATTTCCAAATCGCTGGTGGAACCGGCAGTCGAAGTTCGCTCTGCACACGAATGGCAACAATGAATCGCCACGTCCTCGTTTTCAATTGAACTGATTCCACCAATGACGAAACTCGCTGAACTTGCCGATGCTCGTAGCGGGGACAAAGGGAACCACGCCAACATCGGCGTGGTCGCCCGGTCGGAGGAATGCTACCGGCGCTTGGAGCAAGAATTGACCTGCGAACAGGTCGCGTCGTACTTCTCAGGGCTCGGCGCGAGTCGTGTCGTGCGATACGAGTTGCCGAAGCTGTGGGCGTTCAACTTTGTGCTCTACGATGCGCTGGCCGGCGGCGCAAGCGAGTCGCTGCGGATCGATACGCAGGGTAAGCTGTTGGGCACGGCGATCCTGGAACTGGAACTACCGGAAGCGCCGCGCTAGATTGTCGCTCCGTGGAGAATTGCCCCATGTCCGCGTCGCTGGTTCGCGTCAGCATTCACGATCATGCCGGGACGATCATTCTCAATCGTCCCGAGAAGCGGAATGCGCTGACCCGGGTGTTGCTTGCGGACTTGCGGCAGGCGTTCGATGATCTGCATCAGGAGAAGCGCGTCCGCGCAGTGATTCTGACCGGCGCCGGCACGGCCTTCTGCGCCGGGATGGACCTCGATGAAATGCGCGAAACGAGCCGGCTTCCGCGTCCGCACGAACAATGGCGCGAGGACGCGATCGCGTATCAGGATCTGGTCGAGCAGATGTTGCGATTCCCGCGGCCGATCATCGCGGCCGTGAACGGGCCGGCTGTCGCCGGAGGCGCGGGACTCGTCTTGGCGTGTGATCTGGTGATTGCTTCGAACGGCGCTTCGTTTGGTCTCCCTGAGCCGAAGCGCGGCATTGTCGCTGGGTTGGTATCACCACTGCTGGCGTTTCGCGTCGGCGGTGGGCAAGCGGCGCGACTGCTGTTGACCGCCGCGACAATCGACGCCAACGAAGCCCATCGTCTGGGTTTATTCCACGAGTTGATCGACGGCGACCGCCTCTGGGCCCGCGCGGTGGAACTCGCCGGGCAATGTGCGCAAAGTGCGCCACAGGCGTTGCAACTCACCAAGCGAATGCTGAACGAAACGAT
>JALHLM010000598.1 GCA_022844585.1 Pirellulales bacterium
GGCTCAGGAACCGCATTCGCGGCGCCGCCCGCACCGAAGTTGTTGCGGACGTTGTTCAAGTCTTCGATGGTAACGTTGCCATCGTCGCTGCCGACGGTGTCACCAAGACCAGTGCCACCGAAGTTATTACGGACGTTGTTGAGGTCTTGGATGTTGACCTTGCCGTCGCCGTTGGTGTCACCTTCTTGGCCGGGATCGACCGAAGGAGTGAAGTCGTCAAATTCCACGTAACTGGTGGCCGCCGGCTTGCCGGCTTCCAGAATCTGCAGCCCAAAGCCGTCCGTGGAGCCGCCGACCGCGAAGAGCTTGCCGAGATACAACGAATCGCCCGGGTCCACCATGAACGAACCGTTCAAGTTGGTCTCGGTCAGGTTGCTCCCGGAAGCGTTCGTGTTCTTCAACCAACCGGCGCCAGCGTCCCCCGAGGTCTGCAGGGCGTCCCAGTTGGCCTTCACCAAGCTGCCGCTGGCGGAGGTGAGGGTGTAGCCCTTCAAATCAACGGGCTTGTTCGAGCCGTTGACCAACGCGACATCGCCGTCGACGTTGTCGATCACAACCTTGAACTTCGGCAGCGAGTCCGCCACCGCGACATTGTCGATCGCCCACCACCAGTCGTTTTCCGCCCGTTCCAGGCCGAAGTCCAGCTTCAACGTCGTGGCGCCGACCGGTACGGTCAACGGGATGATGATCGCGTCGTTGGTGTTGTTGTCCGCACGCATCACCGTTCCGCCCATCGCGGCCGCAGGGTCGGACGTCCAGCGGAGGATTTCGACATTCGCCGCCCCGCCCCAGCTCGCTCGGATCACGGGCGATTGATCGTTGTACGCGGCATCGTCGTCCGGCCCCTCGGGACGGAAGCTCGAATCGTAGCTCAGGAACAATTTGCCAGGACGAGCCCCGACGACACTGAACGTCGGCGTCGCCATGCGAGCGTTGTAGGTCTCGCTCACCAGTGTCGGCGCCATAAAATCGTGGGGCTGATCGTCCCATTCATCGGGGTCGGCAACGGCGACATTGCCGCTCGCCTTGGTGAACTCACTGCGACGCTGATCGTCGGCCGTGGTCCAGAACTGCTTGCTGGCAAATGACCAGCCGGCCCATTCCGTGCGGCCGTCACGGGCGTCGTCGCCACTCAAGGCGCCTGGAATTCCACTGTCGTCCACGGTCCAACCCGCCGGTGGAGTGTCCGTCCAGCCGAGCAAATCGGCCGGAATATTCTCGTTCACTGCCGGCTTGAGCGTGACGCCGTCGAAGTCTTCATAGAGAAACGTGGTGCCGTACGTGGTCGTCGGCGAGGCGCTCAGCCACGCCGCGAACGCCGCAGCGGCAGCGTTGCGCTTTCTGGAAAGACGAATGATCATGTTGCGATCTCCTGGATCGATGGTTCGTGTCGTTACGTGGTGCGTAAGGAATGATGTTGATGAGCGAAACGAGAACGCGCGGCGAAATCAGCGACGCGCGCCACGACGACGCAGCAAAGCGAAGGCCCCCAAGCCGCAGGCGGCCAAGGCCAACGATCCCGGTTCCGGCACGCCCAGCCCTGGGGTGGCGTAGTCCGCAATTACCTTGAAGTCAGCAAGATCGATGACGCCGTTGTAGTCCGCATCGCCCTTGGCAAAGCTCTCCGCGGTGCCGGCGCCGGTGCCCGTGTTGAAGCCGACGTTCGCATTCCAAATGGCATAGTCGGCGGCGTTCGTGACATCGTCTTCGTTCACGTCGCCGGGGACCAGAGTCGGGCCGATTTCGGAGATGTTCAGGCCGCCGCGACCTTCTTTCAGGATGGTGAAGACTTCGGCCGGCGTCAGCACGCGACGCCAAATGCCGACGTCATCCAAGTTGTGGCTCAACGTCGGGCCGTACGCGCCGGTCCCGTCTTGCCCGATATTCGTGTTGTATCCCAAGGCCGTCGTGTCGATGTTGCCAGCGCTTAGGTTGACCGTGCCAATCTGAATGCCGTCGTTGTAGAACGTCGCCACTCCGTCGCGATCATGCGTGACGGCGATGTGGTGCCACTCGCCCGCGGGCAGGAATCCCCCGGTGAAGTTGCGGCGCGAGCCCGCCACGTCCGTAGCCCAGTTCCAGTTCCAGCGATTGTTTTCATCGAAAATCACCCAGCCCGGGTTGCCGCCGCCAGCCCAATTCTTGTTGCTGATGAACGAGGGATCAGCGAGTTCTGGACGAACGTCGTCGATGACGCGCTGCGCCCAAAGCGTGACGGAGAAGTCCGTGCTGGTGCCGAACGACAGGTCGGTCAGCGTGTTCACAAGCGACACGTATTCGTTCGACGTGCCGTACGTGAGATCGAGCGAGCCGGAGCCGATATAGGGATTACGGGTCACTTCGTCCGCATTCTGTCCTGGAAGGTAGAATGCGCCGCCCGGACCTGGCACGGCGTCATTGTTACGCGGCGAGGAATCGTTGAGGTTGCCGTCCAGTGCCAAATGTACGACCAGGTTGTCCTGAAGCGCTGCCCGGAGGGTGGTCGTGCCCCCGGCGACGACCGCCAGTCCCGCCGCGGCGAGCATGGCCAACCAAGCTGTCTGTCTCATGTGTGGTGCTCCTGATGAGATGAAAACGTCCGCTCTAATTCACGTGCCGGCGTTCGCAGGCAGAGATGCTGCTCGCGACGATCAAGATCGCCGGCAAGTCAACGTCCAAGCCTCGCTCGCGGTTGCTACTCACTTCCCGTGTTCTGTTGAACCGATCCCAGGTGGGGTCCGTAGTGCCTTTCGAGCCCGCCAGCGACGCCTGTGAGCCTCACAAGATAACGCCGGAACGCCTCGGCCGCGGTGTGTTTTGCGTTAAGCCTTTGTCAGCAAAGGTTTGAAGCACTACTCGCGCGGATTTCGACCTAGGTTGCGCTATCATGCGATGGTAGTTGGGTTTGGGGGCATTACAATGAATAAACGCGCAACCCAGATATGGTTTCGCGAATGCCCCCGCTCCTTCGGGGTCCGTTCGCGCCGTCGGAGTGACGACATCCCATCGTCGAACCGGCGGCTTGGTGGCGCGACTTCTGAGCGGTAGGATGCGATCCCATCGCTGGTATTTCCCCCCTCGCCGGATGCCGTTTGCATGTCGATTGCCAGGCTGATTGATCACTCTCTGCTGCACCCCACGCTGACCGACGACGAGATCCGCGCTGGTTGTGCCGTGGCGAAGGAATACGGCGCAGCAAGCGTCTGCGTGAAACCGTATGCGGTGCACTTGGCCGTGGAATGCCTCCGGGGTTCGACGGTGGCCGTCGGCTCGGTGGTCGGTTTTCCGCACGGCAGCCACGCCACAGCGACCAAGGTCTTCGAGGCCGAGCAGGCTTGCCGGGACGGCGCCACCGAGCTGGACATGGTGATCAACGTCGGTAAGGCGCTGAGCGGCGACTGGCCATTCGTCGAGGAGGATATTCGCGC
>JALHLM010000599.1 GCA_022844585.1 Pirellulales bacterium
CGTCGCGGCACGGAGTGGAAAAACTTTCGATATCGCGAGGAAGTGCTGGTGCGGAAGGGCGTCGGCGGCGTGCCGATTCGCGTCTACCAGAACCCGATCGGCACGCTGGAATCCGATCCCGAGGCGCTCGGCCCCGGATTGCATTTGCTCGAAGCCTGGACCGGACACAGCGAAGGGACCGGCCGCTCGATGGCGGCCTGGCTGCAAATGGTCGGTTGCCAGGACACGCTCGCTGCGATGGAAGTCGCCCGCGGTTGCCCGCAGCCGACGCTGGCCTGGGTCTTCGCCGATCGGGACGGCCACATCGGCAAGCAGGCTAACGGCTGGGTGCCCAAGCGCGGCAATGGCTACAGCGGCTTACTGCCGATTCCCGCCTGGGACGAAGCCAATCACTGGCAGGGCTGGATCGAAACCGAGCATCTACCGAGCGAGTACGACCCGCCCAGTGGCTTCGTCGCCGCGGCGAATGAAAACCTGGACGCCTTGAACGGGCCCAAGTTCTCGAGCCATCCGCTCCCTAGTTACCGAGCGCGGCGGATTCGCGAACGTCTGGAACAACTGCCGCAGGCCACGCTCAAGGACATGCAGGCGCTGCAATATGACGTGATCAGCCTGCAAGCGCGCGATCTGCTGCCGGTCTTCCTGCCGCATATCCCGGACGGCGACCTGAAGGACCGGCTGGCCGCGTGGGATTGCAACTATTCACCGGAAAGCATCGAACCGACGCTTTTCACGCAACTTTACCGCAGCGTGCTGCTGGAAATCTTTGGACAAGACCCGGGCGCCGGCGGCATTGGTTGGCGGCGAATGCTGTATCTCTGCACGCGCGCCGGCTTTTCGATGATGGTCGTCACGTGCCTCGACCGGCTGCTCAAGGAAGAGCATTCCGTCTGGTGGGAAGGTCGCGACAAGGGCGAACTGATTCGCAACGCCGCGGAGCGCGTCATCGCCGCGCGCGAAGACGATGAACCCGATGAACCCTGGGCGGTGGTGAACGCTTTTCGCTTTACGAACCGGTTCTTTGAAGGCAACTTCGTGGGGCATGCCTTCGGCTTTCATACCAGCGAACTACCGATGCCCGGCTGCCACGCCACGCCGTTTCAGGGACATCTGTTGCGTTCCGCGACGCGGGAAACCACGTTCGCGCCCTCCTATCACCTGGTCACCGACCTCGGCGCCGACGACGCCTGGACCAACCTCCCCGGCGGCCCGAGCGAAAGCCGCTTCTCCAGTTGGTACAAGTCCGACATCCCGTTGTGGTGCGAGGCGCGGTACAAGCGGCTGAGCGCGTTTCAGGAAGAGTGAGGGGCGAATGACGAAGGCCGAAGTTCGAATGTCGAATCAAATCTGAATGTCGAATGTTGGAATGACGAACGGTGCGGGATGATGCGATGACAGCGGAGGGTCGACGGATTGCGATGTGGTCGGGGCCGCGGAATATTTCTACGGCGATGATGCGGGCGTGGGGGAATCGGCCCGATACGTTTGTTTGCGACGAGCCGCTTTACGCACACTATCTCTCGGTCACGCGGAAGCCGCATCCAGGCATCGACGAAGTCATCGCCGCTGGCGAAACCGATTGGCGCAAGGTGACCGATTGGCTGACTGGCGACGTGCCCGAGGGGCGCTTGATCTTCTTCCAGAAGCACATGGCGCACCACTTGTTGCCCGGCATGGACTTCGATTGGATCGGCCGCCTAATAAACGTGCTGCTGATCCGCGAGCCAAAAGAGATGCTCACGTCGCTCATCAAAACGACGCCGGAAGCGCAACTGGAAGACACCGGACTGCCGCAACAATGGCAGCTCTTCGAAAGGCTTCAGGCGCGCAATGGCGAAACACCGTTGGTGATCGACGCCCGGGACGTCTTGGCAGACCCGGCATCGATGCTGAAAAAACTCTGCGACAAGCTCGGCGTGGCATTCACCGACGCCATGCTCGCCTGGCCCGCCGGTCCACGTTCCACGGACGGCGTCTGGGCGAAGCACTGGTACCACGAGGTCGAAAAGTCCACCGGCTTCCGGCCTTTCCGGCCGAAAAACGAAGAGGTGCCTCCGCATTGGCGCGACTTGCTGGAAGCGTGTGACGCGATTTACGCTCGACTATATGAAGCGCGTATGACCTGCGGCGAATAAGGCGTTGCCATGGCCCAGCTCCGCTCCAGCCTGCTTCACCGCACCCTGCGACTTCGCCCTGGAGCGGCGCCGCCCTGGCTGATCGCGCGAAGCGACTGCACCGGCGCCGATGCCGTCCTCGGACTTGCGGCCGGGGCTTGCGCGCTCGGCATAATTGCTTGGCAATATACGCTGGGCGGCAGCGTCGCACTCCTTGCCACGGGTGCCGCTATGCTTTACATCGCGTCTCAAGCACAGGAATGCGAACGCTTCGCGCGCGCCCGCATTCGGCGTGGCGAATGCCCGCAATGCGGTGCAAAGTTGGAAACGTCAACGAACGCGAGTGATGCGTGCGACATCTGTAGCCGAGGTCTGTGACCTCGGCGGGCGCCGCTCGAAATCCACGGCAAGCTTCCTCCGCCCAAAATAAGCGGAGGAAGCTCGCTCGCGGTAATTCGATTCTCGCAAAACTAGGCGACCAGCCGCACCGATTCGACGACTTCGCCGCGGATGCCGCAGAGGAATTCTTCGAAGATGCGCAGGTCGAGCGCCGAGGCGCTGTCGGCTTCCGGGTGGAACTGGGTGCCGAAAGCGAACCAGGCGTCCTGGGTGCTTTCGATCGCTTCCACCACGCCGTCCGGGCAACGGGCGGTGACGCGGAAGCCCGGCGCCACTTCGTCGATGGCCATGTGGTGCATGCTGTTGACGCGGATTTCTCCCTCGCCATACACGCGTTCCATGATCGAGCCGGGCACGACTTCCAGGGCATGGCGGTGGGCCGGATCGATCGGATCCTTGTGTGGCACCGCCTTGGGGAGATCTTCCGGGATGTGCAAGAAGAGATTGCCCCCCTGCGACAGGTTCAACAATTGCATGCCGACGCCGATGCCGAACACCGGGATGCGCTTGCGGGCGGCCATTTGCACCAGCATGCGATCAAAGGTTTCGCGACGGGCGTCGAGCGTACGAATCGAGGGGTGAAGCATGAAACCGTCGCGGCGCGGGTCCAGGTCGGCGCCGCCGGTCAGAATGATTCCGTCCAGCATGTGGAGCACGCGTTCCAGATCGTCTTCGTCGGCCAACGGCGGAATGACGACGGGAATTCCTCCCGCGGCCACCACCGAGTCAAAGTATCCCGCGGTCAGAAAACTGAAGGCCGGAGCGTCCTTCTTGGCGGCCCGGTAGTCAGCATTGATTCCGATCAGCGGCTTGGCTTGCGACATCGTCGACTCCTTTGTTTTCTTGGAACACGTCCTGTGTTCGAAAAAAGACTCGTCACGCGTAGGTCT
>JALHLM010000600.1 GCA_022844585.1 Pirellulales bacterium
GTGCTCTTCCGATCTCCGCGAGGGCGACGCCGCGTTCTCGGCACCAGGGGAGGATGTCGGCTTCGATTTCGCGTTGCAGCAGGTTGTAGTGCGGCTGGCAAACCGTGATGGGGCACTCGCGGGCGAATTCCTCCATCTGCTGCACATTCAAATTCGAGACGCCGATCGTGCGCGTCTTGCCTTCGTCCATCAGGGACTTCATCACGCCGGCGGTTTCGGCAATCCGCGTCCGTGGGTCCGGCGCGTGCAGGTAGTAGAGGTCAACGCGATCGGTGTTGAGCCGGCGCAGACTGGTTTCGCATTCGCGTCGCAGCGTTGCCGGCGAGGCGTCGTAAGCCTGCTTGCCATCCGGTCCCCAGTGGATACCCCCTTTGGTCGCAATCACGAATTGATCGCGCTTGTCGCCAATCGCGCGGGCGATCAGACGCTCGCTCTCACCATCGGCGCCATAGCAGAAGGCAGTATCGAGGAAGTTGACGCCATGATTGAGACAGGCTGCGACTGTCGCCAGGCTATCGGCCTCGTTGACGTTCAAACTCGTCATCCCGGCAATGGGCCAGCAGCCGAGCGCAACGGCGGAGACGTGGAGATCGGAGTTGCCAAGTTGGCGAAGTGGCAATGGTTCAGGGTTGTTCAATGGATCCACCTCAATTCGAAAAATGGAGCCGGAAGCGTCAGCGCCCGGAGCGCGCCGCGAAAGAACTCTTACTTGGACGCGCTCCGGGCGCTCACGCTTCCGGCTCTATGGAGTTGCTTCTATTGAGGAAGAAGGTCGTCTTCCTCACCCGCCAGCTTGATCGGCGGCAGGTCCGGTATATGCGGGCGCGGTGGCAGCGGCGGCGAATCGATCGGAATCGCGGCCGGTGGTTGAATGCCGGAAGCGGGGCGACCTTGGATGGACGATTCTCCGGCGGCGCGGTGCTTGCCGCGACGGCGTTGTTTGAGTTCTTCCATCGCCGCGTCCGCCAGGCGTTCGCTCGGCAGGACGATGGTCAACTCGTTGTCATGCACAACCATGTCGGGTTGCTTGAGATCGGCGACATGATCTGGGCAGGCGAACAATCGCAGGCTGACTTCCTCATCCCAGCTTTTCATCCACAAGAGCGCGCTGGCGACGAGGATGATCACCGCAGTGAATATCAGCAACGAGAGCAGCGTCGACCACATGCCGGCCGAGAAGGCGATGAATGCGAGGAACAACACGCCGGCGCTCATCAGCGCGGCGGTGCCGGTGATGTGCAGCGGATACTCGAAGGCGCGGACCAGGGACTCGAAATGTTCGCCGCGCAGGTCGTCGGCCCGTCCGCAGCGGCAACATTGCTTGGGCAGGTCGATGTCCCAGTAGAACCCGGTTCGGCAATCGCTATGCGCGAACCGAATCTGCCGCGCGCGGCGATTGGGCGTATCGAAGAACGGCAGCCAAACCCGCAGGTTGCACCAGGCCTGATAGACCTTCGGCTGCAAAAACGACACGCTCTTGGCGCTGGCGTCCGCGGCCTTGCGGCGTAGGGCCTCGGACCGCTCGCCCGGCGCGGCGCCGCGTCGACCGTCCTCCGGCGGATTCATGGTGGCTGGCATGTCTTCATGGTAAGTGGGGAAAGCCGCTGGGGGAAGTTCCGACGGCTTTGGACGCCAGGCCCAGGGGAGGCCGTTCTTAACGGTTGCCAAGGTGTTGGACGTCAAGCCCAGGGAAGGCCACCGATGACCGCTCCATGGGTGACGTCTATTGGGGCCTTCCCTGGGCTTAAAAGCGATGGTTGCGGGACAGCCCCAAAACTTTTCGCCGCTCAGATTGCGAACCTTGGGGCGAAAGCGGAGAATAATTTCGGGGCCGGTACGAACTACCGCAGGGCGCCGTTAGGAATGCGCCCAGGCAAAGCCAATCGGGCAGACGTGGAGGTCGCGATGATTTCGGCGTTTCGCTGGGGAATCGGGCTGGGCTGCATCTTGGCCGCGCAGGTGGCGATCGGCGCAACCGTCGGCGAAATCACGGACGGCCCCGACCGCGCGCGAATGCTTGCCCGCGTTGATGAGTTGCTCGTAGCCCAATGGCAAAAGGCCGGCGTGACGCCGACCGCGCCGGCTGGCGACGCGGAATTTCTCCGCCGGGCGTATCTCGACCTGGCAGGCACGATCCCCACGGCGGCCGAAGCGAGGACGTTTTTTGCCGACGCCGATCCGGACAAGCGCGCCAAGTTGATTGATCGGCTGACGGAAAGCCCGGCCTACGCTTCGCATCTGGCAAACGTCTGGCGACAGATGTTACTGCCGGGCGACATGGACATCCAGCAGTTCGGTGGCGTGATCGGCTTCGAGCGCTGGCTGCGCGGACACTTCGCCGAGAACACGCGGTACGACAACGTCGTCGCCGATTTGCTGGTCACGACCGGCGCGGGCAATGAGACCGGCCCGGCCTTGTTCTTCACGGCATTGGAATTGAAGCCGGAAGATTTGGCCGCGCGGACGGCGAGGATTTTCCTCGGCGTGCAGATCGAGTGCGCGCAATGCCACGACCATCCGTTCGACAAATGGAAGCAAAAGGATTTCTGGGGTTACGCGGCGTTCTTCGCGCGGCTGCGTCAAGGACAAAGCCAGCGACGCCTTTCCGCGCAGGTGATTGATACCGATTCCGGCGAAGTGATGTTGCCGGAGACGACCGAGACGGTGGAACCGCGCTTCCTGGATGGTCAGCCGGTCGACGCCTCGGACGCGGAAGGACGCCGGCGACAATTGGCGATTTGGCTTGCTTCGCGCGACAATCCTTATTTCGCGCGCGCCGCGGTGAATCGCGCCTGGGCATTGCTGTTCGGCCGCGGATTGATCGACCCGGTCGACGATATGCGTGACGCCAACCCGCCGAGCCATCCAGAATTGCTGGAGGAACTGGCCAACTACTTCATCGACACTGGCTACGACATGCGGGAACTGTTCCGCATCTTGGCGCGAACACGAGCGTATCAACTTTCCAGTGAAGTCGACGGCGCGCCGGCCAAGCACGAGCAGTTCGCGCGGATGTCGATCAAGACGCTTTCAGCGGATCAGTTATATGACTCACTGCTCAAGGTCATGCGCCGCCAACGCACCAACGGGGATATGTCGCCTGAGCAGGCGTTTCTGATGGGGCTCGATCCGGAGCGGCAGGCATTTCGCGCCAAGTTCCAAAGCCCGACGGCCGGCGGCCCGGAACTTCAATCGGGCATTCCGCAGGCGTTGACGTTGATGAACGGCGCGCAGATCGTCGAAGCGACCGATTTGGAGCGCAGCGGGTTGCTGGGAGCGCTCGAAGCGCCGTTCCTGTCGGACGAGGAGCGCGTCGAAGCATTGTTCCTGTCGTCGCTCACGCGATTGCCGTCGGAGCAGGAGTCGTCGGTACTTTCGACGTA
>JALHLM010000601.1 GCA_022844585.1 Pirellulales bacterium
GCGGCCATCTGAAGCCGGGCAAGAACGTGATCCTGATGAAAGTCTGCCAGAACGAGCAGACCGAGAACTGGGCCGACAGTTGGAAGATCTCCCTCCGCGTCTGCGACGAAACCGGCACGGCGATTCTCTCCAGCGATCGTCCCGAGAAGAGTCCCACGCAACCCGCGGACGCCACGCCCAGCAAGCTGTAACGCCGAGAAATCAAACCATCCTTACGCAGACGAAATCTATGCGTTCCTCACTGACGATTCGCTCGCTTTCGCTCCTCGGCTGTGCCTGCGTCGCCATGACTTGTGTCGCGGCCGATTGGCGGCAATTCCGCGGCACCGATAACAACAGTGTCGCCAGCGACGTGCAGCTGCCATTGACGTGGAGCGACACGGAAAACGTCGCCTGGAAAGTCCCGCTGCCCGCGCGTGGCGTTTCCAGCCCGATCGTCGTCGGCGACAACGTGATCGTCACGTCGTCGTCCGGCTTCAAGCAAGATCGCCTCTTCGTCAGTTGCTATGACGCGAAGACCGGCGCGCAGCGATGGCAGCGCGAATTCTGGGCGACCGGGCGCACGCTCTGTCATCCCACGAGCGCCAACGCCGCGCCGACGCCGGCCAGCGACGGCGAGCGGATTTTTGCGTTCTTCTCGTCCAACGACCTGATCTGCCTCGACCTGGACGGCAACTTGCAGTGGCTGCGCGGGTTGACGTACGATTTCCCGACCGCGGCCAACGACGTCGGCATGGCGTCGTCGCCGGTCGTGGCGGAGGGGACTGTCGTGGTGCAGTTGGAATGTGAAGGCAATTCGTTCGCCGCGGGCATCAATGCGTTGACCGGCGAGACACGTTGGCAATCGCCGCGTCCGGCGGAGCAGAACTGGACGTCGCCAATCGTCTGGCGCGGCGGCAACGCCGGCAAGGATCTGGTGCTCCTGCAATCGGGCGATCGCCTCACGGCGCATGATCCCATGTCCGGCGAAGTGGTGTGGGAGTACGCGGCCGATTGCGCTGGCATTGCCTCGTCGTTGGCGATCGGTGATACCGTCTATGTGCCCGCCGGTGGGATGACCGCGCTCAAATTCCCCGAGCCGGGCAAGCCTGAGGCTGTTTGGCAAGAAAACAAGCTCGGCGCCGGTTCCGCGAGCGCGTTGCTGCATGATGGCAAGCTCTACGTGTTGAACAACGCCGGCGCCATGACCTGCGGCGACGCATCGACCGGCGCGGTGGTGTGGCGAGGGCGCCTCAAGGGCTCCTTCTGGGCCACGCCCGTGCTGGCGGGCAATCATCTCTATTGCGTGAACCAGGAAGGACTCGCACAGGTGATGGACCTGGCGGCGGAAGGGAAAATCATTGCCGAGATTCCCTTCGGCGAGCCCGTGATGGGCACGCCCGCGATCGCCCACAACGCCCTTTACGTCCGGACCGACGGCAAGTTATGGAAGATTGAGAATCGCGGTCAGTAGGCAGCGTTGCGAGTGTTGTCCTGTCCCTGATCCGCGTCGGTCGTATGGATTACCTCGCCGTTGCCCTGGCAGTCGTTTGGTCGCTGTTCTCCCTGGGCGTGCTGCGAAATCTCTTCTGGTCGCCAACGTTGCCGCCGCGCGGCGATTTGCCGACACCGCGTGAACCCTATCCCGTCTCGATCGTCCTAGCGGGCAGAGACGAGGGACGCCGCATCGAACAGACCGTGCGCCGGCTGTTCGCCCAGCGCGACGTGAAGTTGCAAATCATCGTGGTGGACGATCGCTCCCGCGACGACACGCCGCAGGTGTTGGCGCGGTTGAGCGCGGAGTTTCCGGAGTTGGAAACCGTCCGCATCGAAACACTGCCGCAGGGCTGGCTGGGTAAAACACACGCCTGCCACGTGGGCTCGCTCCGCGCGCGGCATCCGTGGATTTTGTTTAGCGACGCCGATTGCCATATGAGCGACGATCTCGTTTCTCGGGCGATCGGCATGGCGGAGCACGAACGCGCGGACCATCTGGCGCTGTTCCCCGGCATCGACGCGCAAGGCGCCATCACGCGCGCGGCGGTCGTGGCTTGGACGCAGTATTTAATCCTGTACGCCCCGGCGTCACGGATCAATCGCGACCGCGGCCGCGCGGCGATGGGAGTCGGCGCGTTCAATTTGTTGCGCACGGAGACGTATCGCGCTATCGGCGGGCATGTGCCGTTGCGGATGGAAGTGCTGGATGACGTGAAACTCGGCGTGATGGTCCGTCGCGACGGTTATCGCGAACGCGTCTACGGCGCGGCGCACGAACTGGAAGCGGAATGGGCCGGCAGCATCCGGCAGATGATCGGCAATCTGGAGAAGAACTGGTTCGCGGGCGTTGATTACAGCCTGGTACGCGCTATTCCACTCATCGTAATGTTGCTCACGTTCTGGGGCGGCGCGATAGCCGCGCCGCTGTGGTCTCCGCAGTACGGTTGGTGGACGTTCGCGGCGTTGTTCTGCACCGCGATTCCCGGCGCGCTCTACATGCGCCGTTCCGGCTGGCCGCTCTGGACGGCGGCCCTGGTGCCAATCTGCCACCTGGCGTTCTCGTTCGCCGGCATCAACTCCACATGGAAGACGATGCGCCAGGGGGGCGTACGCTGGCGCGATACGTTCTATCCGCTGGCGGAGTTGAAGCAAGGTATCGTTCGATTCGATCGATCGAAGGAAACGAAAAGGGCCGGAGTCGAATCCGTTGATTCGGCCCCAGCCCAATTAGTTGTTGACGAATAGAACGTTCACCGGGCGGCTTACTCGCCGAGGGCGAAGTCCGCGATCTTACGCAGGTAATTCGGTTCGTGCTCGTGCCGCATCGGGGAGCCGGAGTGCGTGCCAGCGCCGACCAGTTCGCCTTTGCGTAGCGTGCGTTGTGCGGCCAGGGAACGAATCGCTTCAGCAGCCGGATTCGCCGGACGGACGCGCAGATCGATCGCCTTCCAGGCGACGCCGCTCCGCACCAGGTGCGTCTCAAACGTTTGTTGCGACGGCGACAGCATCCATTGGCCGAACACGGCGCGTTTCGCCAGGATCATGCCGTCGTGTTCCGGCGCGATGGCGGCTTCGCGTGCCGGCATGCGCGGAATCCAGCCCAACGGCGTGCCGGCGGCGCGGCGGCCGAGCAGGCAATCGAACTCGCCGGATTGCCGCCACAGCTTGGCGACGCCTTGCAAATCCAGTTCGCAGTCCGCTTCGCGATAGAGGATCCATTCGCCGGTGGAATGCCGGAGGCCGGTTTCCATGGCGATCCGCGTGCCCAACCGGGCCGGGTGGGCCAACAGGCGCACTTGCGGGTAGTTCGCGACCAGGTCGCTGGCGATTTCCATCGTGGCGTCGAGCGACCCGTCGTCGATCAACTGCACTTCGAACCGGTTGGTCAATTCCGGC
>JALHLM010000602.1 GCA_022844585.1 Pirellulales bacterium
TACCTCTCGGTGTTCGTCGGCAATCAGTTCGCGTCGCTGGTGAACTGGTTGATTCAGGACGGAAAGGGAGGCAGCAAGCTCGATGGAGCGAACTACTATTGGTTCTTCGTGGGAACCACGCTCGTTAGCGCCGTGGGCTTCATCTTCTACGCGATGACCTATCACGGTAAGTCGTATATCCAGGAAGAAGCTCCGGCAGATTCCGCCGATTCGGCTTGATGCTAGCGGCGGATTCTGGTATTTCCCGGCTGCTGGGCGAGAGTTTTCGCCTGTGCTGAGCTTGCGCAGTTTCGCGCCCCAGTGGGAACGGAGTCCCGTATGGTCGGCCGAGGAATCATCGCCGTGGCGCTCGTGGGATCGCTCCTGGCGGCGGAAATCGCCCTGGGCCAGACCACCGGCGGCACGATCACGCGCAGCGAGCCCTACCGCGGGAACGGACTGCCGGAAACCGTCGTCGGGCCGCAGTTCGGCGTGCCGCCCGGCGGCGTGCCGGACGATATGGTCGTCGTGCTGGACGAGTATGGCCCGCAAGTCGTGGAAGCCGGCCGGTTGCCTTTCGGGACAACGTACGGCACACAAAGCGGGCTTGGCATGTACGGATCACGGCAGACGGGCGGCGTCGGTGGCAGCGCCTATTGCGGCGGCGATCAAGCGCGGCAGTATCGCTTCGGCATCTTCGGCGAGCTGCTGTATCTCCAAGCCGGCGCCGGCGCGAATATCGAGTACGCCGTGCCGGTCTCAGGAATTGCCGCTTCGGCTCAACCGGTCGGAGGCTTAGGCACGTTAAACTCAGACTACGAAATCGGTTTCCGCGGCGGCGGCATTCTGGTCCTCGACAACATGGCCGCGGTGATTCTGACCTATACGCGTTGGGAAGGGGACACCTCCGGCGCCGTCGCAACCACCGCCCCCAACGTGATTCGCTCCCTCGTGACCGCGCCGGGCTTGGCCACCACCGCGCCAAACAGCCTGAACGCCGAGGCCGATTACAGCATCCAGATGCAAATGGTGGATCTCGATTATCGCCGCGAAATTTGGCGCGCCAACAACATCAGCCTCGACGGTATCGTCGGCGCACGCTACGCGGAATTGAATCAGGAGTTCTCGGTCGATCAGGTCTTCGGTCCCGTCACGACCACCGTGTCAACCGACATCGATTTCACCGGCATCGGCATCCGCGTCGGCGGCGAAGGCGAAACGCATCCCTTCAGCAACGGTTTCCTGCTCTACGGCCGCGCACTGTTGGACATCCTGTTCGGCAAATTCGACGCCAATTTCACGCAGGCCAACACGCTGCCAGCGACGCAGGCCTTTATCACGTTCGAAGAGGATCGCACGTTACCGATCGCCGAATTGGAATTAGGCGTCGGCTACAGCGTGCCCGTGTACTCGGCGCTGGTCCGCTTTACCGCCGGATATCATTTTTCCGCCTGGTTCAACACGGTGACCACGAACGAATTCATCGACTCGGTGCAAGCCGGCAGCTATCTGAACGCCACGGATACGCTCACCTTCGACGGCATCGTCGGCCGGCTGGAACTGGTGTTCTAAGCAAGCGGCGGCCACACTAGCCCGTAGCGCCAGCGAGGGAGAGTTGACGTTGGCGAAGTGATCGAGATCAAACTCTCAACCGCTGCGATAGTAAAACTGATTCGACGCCGTTGTGAGTTTGATCCGGAATAACTGAGCGACGTCCTCTCCCCCTCGCTGGCGCTACGGGCTAGTGTCGCAGGTACTCGCCCCACAGCGCATCGCTCACCAGTAAGCCTTCGCGGGTGAGTCGGAGCCGGTCGTCTTGAATCTCCAGCAAACCGTGCCTCAAGTGCGCCGCGAGCGCCGCGCCGCCTAGTTCGTTCACGGCGAACCCAAAACGCGCGGCGAACTCCTCCTGTTGCACACCATCAAGGCGGCGCAGCCCGAGCACCAGCGCCTCGCGGGCGCGATCTTCCGCGCCGAGCGATTCACTCTCCGCAACGGGCGAGGCGCCTTGCTCGATGCGTTTCAAGTACGCCAGCGTGCTGCGATGATTGGTTTCGCGAACGCCGCCAACATAGCGTGCCGCGCCCGGCCCGGCGGCGAAGTAAACGTCGGCATTCCAGTAAACTTCGTTGTGCCTGCAACGATGGCCAGTTTGCGCGAAGTTCGAGACTTCGTAGTGCTCGTAGCCGTGGCTCGTTAGCGTGTCGATCGCGTACTCGTACATGGTGCGTTCGACGTCTTCACCGAGTTGCTGGATGGCGCCATGAGAACGACGGCTGAAAAACGTGGTGCCACGTTCGAACGTCAGCCCATAGGTCGAAACGTGGTCCGGCCGCAAACGCAGCGCCGCCGCGAGGTCTTCCTGCCAATCTTCGAGCGTCTCGCCCGGCGCGCCGAAGATCAAGTCCAGCGACACGCTTCGCACCACGGGCCGGAGCAATGCCACAGCATTTTGAATCACGCCCGCCGTATGATCGCGTTCCAGCAACCGCAGCTTTTCCAGGCGAAACGACTGGGCCCCGAGGCTGACGCGATTCACCCCGTGCGCCGCGAGCACTGCCACGCGTTCGGCGTCGATGTCGATCGGATTGGCTTCGACGCTGAATTCGAATCCGTCGGCGAGCGGAAACCATTGCCTGGCAATCGCCAACAATCGATCCAGATCCTGTGGCGGCAAGTGCGTGGGCGTCCCGCCGCCGATGAACAACGTGTCGACCGGCCGCGGCGTTTCCAGCCAACTCAGTTCCTTGGCCAGCGCCGCGAGATACGGCTCAATCAGTTCATCGCGCCCCGCGACGAGCGTGAAGTTGCAGTACCCGCAGCGATGCGCGCAGAACGGCACGTGGATATACGCCGCGCGCGGTTCCGCGAACGATGTCGCGGACGTGAGATCAGCGGGCTTCATCCCAGGGATTGGGCCAATCGCCCCAGCGTTCGAGGTATTGGCGATACGCGGCGGAATTCTCAGCCCCCTTTTCCAAGAAGCGCCGCGCCGCGTTAATGAGGTTCTGTTCTTCCTGCAGCGTGATTCGCCCCAACAATACGCGCGTGCGCAGGAAAACGAAGTACGTATCGAGCACGTCGCAGCGGCAGTAGTCGTTGATTTCCTGGAGCTTCCCCTCGTTGTACAGATCCTGCACCATGCAGCCCTGCACGTCCATCTTGCCGGGCTTACCGAGCAGGTTCGCCACCAGGTTCAGACCACCGTTGAAGCGGGTGGAGCCGAAGTTGGTGAGCAACTCTTGCAGGTCGAAATGCGCGTCGAGGTTGTACCGGTTCCGCGGCTGCTCGAACGACTTGAGCTGCAGGCTAAACCAGGTCGGCACGGGAATGCCGTAGCGGAACGCCGCCAACTCCAAGAGCGGGA
>JALHLM010000603.1 GCA_022844585.1 Pirellulales bacterium
CGTGTTCGGTAGCCGGGCGTGTCGATATTGGCGATGTTTCCGGCCAGCACGTTATGGCGAGCCTGGGAAAAGTTGACCACTTGTTCCAACAAGGGAACCGACGTCGCTTGAAACAAGTCCGGCATCATGTTCGATCTCACTTTGAAAGAACGACTCGCTGCGCTCAGGCAACTTGCGTGCCAAAGGTATCTTTCGTTTCAACGCGGCGCTGCAACGTGATGCATGCTCACGCGTTGCATCGCGCGCTCAGGCAATCGATGTCGCGACGCCAACGGCAATCGCTGCGCTCGACCGGCAGAAACTGCGCGTTGGGTTCGGCGGTTCTTGCCGGTGCGCTCCGGGCGCTGACGCTTCCGGCTCTATGGAATAATGGTCGCTGTGCTCCTTGAATCCAGTTGCTAGGCGGAACGCGCTTTGGCGCGCGGGGCGTAGCCGTATTGGCGCAGCTTGCCGCTTAATGTTCGGAGGCCGATGCCGAGCGCCTCGGCCGATTTCGCGCGATGGCCGTCGAAGCGCTCCAGCGTCGCTTCGATCAGGCGTTGTTCCATTTGTTCGAGGCTCAGCCCAGTCGGCAGACTCGCTTCGGCGGAAAGCGGTTGCCGTGGCGCGTCGGAGTCAATCAACCAGGGACGCAACTCGTCGGCGGTGACTGGCAGGCCGAGGTTCAACACCGTGGCGCGCGTGGCGACGTTTTCCAACTCGCGCACGTTGCCCGGCCAATGGTGATTCACCAGCAAGTCGAGCGCGCTGGCTTGCAACAGGCACGGCTCTTTGTGCTGCCGCGCGGCGGCCAGGCCCAGAAAATGTTCGAGCAGCAGCGGCACGTCTTCGCGCCGCGCGCGTAGGGGCGGAATCTCCAGCGGCACGACCGCGAGGCGATAGTACAAGTCGCCGCGGAAGCGCTCCTGATGAACCATGCCCGGCAGGTCGCGGTTCGAAGTGGCCAGCACGCGGACATCGACTGAAATCGTCCGGCTCGAACCAACCCGCTCGAACTGCCGCTCTTGCAGCACGCGCAGTAGCTTGGCCTGAAGGACCGGCTCGATCTCGGAAATCTCATCCAACAGAATCGTGCCGTGATCGGCCAACTCGAAGCGCCCGCTTCGTGCGGCATCGGCGCCGGTGAACGCGCCGCGTTCGTGTCCGAACAGTTCGCTCTCCATCAGATGTGCCGAAAGCACCGGGCAATTCAGACTCACCAACGGCGCCGAGGCGCGACGGCTCGCGGCGTGGACGGCGCGGGCGACCAGTTCCTTTCCTGTTCCACTTTCGCCGGTGATCAGCACGGTTTCATCGGTCGGCGCCACTTGGGCGATCCGCGCTCGGAGCGCTTGCATGGCCGTGCTCGCGCCGATCATCGCCACCGCGTCGGTCGTCGACGCCGGCAGATGCAACGGACGGCCTTGGTCGATCAAACGGCCGCGCCCCAACGCGCGCGTAACCAGGTTTTCCAACTGATGCGAGTCGAACGGCTTTTCCAGGTAATCGAGCGCGCCGTGTTTCATCGCTTCGACGGCCGAGGCCACCGAGGCATGCGCGGTGATCATCAGCACTTGCGCGCCATAGCGGCGGCGTTCCAGCTCGCGGATGAACTCCAGGCCGTCCATGCCCGGCATCTGCAAGTCGGTGATGATGACATCGAAGCTTTCCTCGCCGATCAACTTGAGCGCTTCGACAGCGCTCGACACGCCTTGGACGCGATGTCCGGCAATGCGGAGCGCATCGGCGACCGATTCCCGCGCCTGGCGATGATCATCCACAACGAGCACGCGCCCGTGCGCGGCGCTTTTTGGCATCGGCGGTTGTAATGTGAGCGTTTTCATGCGGCCGCCTCCATGCGGCGATGGGGGATTCGCAGCGTCAATGCCGCGCCCCCTTCGGGACAATTGCCAATGCTCAACTCGCCGCCGTGCGCTTCGGCCATGCGCTGCACGATCGCCAACCCCAGCCCGGTCCCGGAGCTTTTCGTGGTGTAAAACGGTTCGCAGGCCCTGCGCAGCGCCTGTTCCTCGAAACCAGGTCCGCTATCGGCGATCTCCAATTCGCAACCGTACGGGCCGTCGACTCCCGTCACCACGAGTTCTCCGCCGTCAGGCATCGCGTCGAGCGCATTGAGCACGACATTCAGCACGGCGCGGCGGAGCATATCGTGGTCGGCCCGCACCGCCAACCCCGAAGGCACGTCGACGTCCAGGCGAATCTCCTGGGCGTCCAACTGCGGCGCCAGGGCGTCGAGCACGTCTTCAACCAGACTGCGCAGATTGACGCGCTGATACCGCGGATCACGTTCGGCGGTGAAACTGAGCAGGTCATGCACCGTGGCGTCCAACGCCCGCACGCCGGAATCAACCTTCTCCAGAATGTCCACGCTGCCTCGATCCTCGCTCAACCGCCGACGCAGTAAGCTGAGATAGAGCGCGACCGGCACGAGGTTGTTACGCACTTCGTGGGCCACGTGCGACGCCATCTGCCCCAAGTCGGCGAGGCGATTCTTACGGGCCAATTCGCGATTCTTGATTTCCAGTTCGTCGGTCAGCCGCACCACCTGGGTGCGCAGCGCCGAATGGGTCTGTTCCAATCGCACCGTGGCGTCGTGCCAGGCGGCCAGCACGGCCTCCAGCGAGGGATCGGGCGTCGAGGGCAAGGTTTGTTTCGCGGCGTGCTCGGTGATCACGGGATCCTCAACTTTCCGACGCGAGGTCGAGTTGCGAGATAGTCGAATGCGGCGCCGACTGATAGGCGGAATGCGCCTGGTGGGCGAAATGCGCGCCGGCCAGCCGTTCGGCGGCTTCGTCGCGCCGGCGCAGGAGTTGTCCTTCGCCTTCTTTTTCTTGCGCGACGATCTCGGCCAACAGCGCTTTGGACTCTTCAATCTGCAGGCGGCAGCGGTCGCGCAGTTCCGTCGAGCGCCATTGCCGTTCTTCGGCCGATTGCGGGCGAAACGGATCGAGGTCGCGCTCGACTCGCTCCAGCTCCATCATCACGCGCTGCTTGGCGGCCAACACCCTCAACAACTGGGTCATCTCGCCGCTATCAATCAACGCGGATTGCTGCGCGCCGAGATCGCGCATCAACGTCAAATAGCGATGCCGCCGCTCAATCAGCTCAGCCAACCGCTCAGATTGTTGAAATGCATCAAGCATGAATAGCTGCCTGAAATCGGACGCCGAAAGTCAGAGTGAAACGGGAGTAAAGCACGACTTAGCCCCGACAGGGGCGACCGTCAGTAGCCAGGGGCGGGAGCCCCTGGGAAAGACGCGACAAAGAACCCATAGCCCCATCGGGGCGAAGTGATAGTCCACCTCTAAATCGTGCCGCCCCGTTGGGGCTCAA
>JALHLM010000604.1 GCA_022844585.1 Pirellulales bacterium
CGGACAACCCCCGGCCGGCCGGCGCCCACCGGGCGCTCCCGCTTCCGGCTCTATTTGTACGAAGTCGCGACGGGCTTCGCACATTCCGGCGATCTCACGCTCCAATTTCAGCGGTGTGCGCCGCAAATCATGCCCGGTATTATCGGGTCATGCATGATCTCCCGCTGATCACCACCATTGCTACCGCGTTCACCGCCGCCTGGCTACTCGGGCTGCTGGCGCAGCGAGTCGGATTGTCGCCGATTGTTGGCTATCTCGTCGCCGGCACGCTAGTCGGGCCGCATACGCCTGGTTTCGCCGGCGATCTGGAGCTGGCCCAGCAGTTGGCCGAGGTCGGCGTCATCCTGTTGATGTTCGACGTCGGGCTGCATTTCAGTTTGAAGGAATTGCTCGCCGTGAAAGGGGTGGCGATTCCTGGCGCGGTGGGGCAAAGTTTGGTTGCCACGGCCCTGGGCGGCGTGATCTTTGCCGCGTTCGGGTTTCCGCTCACGTCCGGCCTGGTGATCGGCATGGCGATGGCCGTGGCCAGCACCGTCGTGCTAATGCGCGTGTTGATGGACGCTGACGCGCTGAACTCGCCCGCCGGTCACGTGGCCGTCGGCTGGCTGCTGGTAGAAGACATCTTCACCGTGATTGTGCTGGTGCTGATTCCGGTGCTCGGCAATGGCGAAGGGGGCGCCAAGGTGGAAGCCAACCTTTGGCTTTCGCTGGGCATCGCTTTGCTCAAACTCGCCGCATTGACAGGAATCGTGCTCGTGGCGGGGGCGAAGGTCATCCCCTGGGTACTTTTGCGCGTGGCGAGATTGCGTTCGCGCGAATTGTTCACGCTCACGGTCTTGGTGTTTTCGATCGCCGTGGCCGCCGCGTCGTATTACTTCTTTGGCGCGTCGATGGCCTTGGGCGCATTCTTGGCCGGCATGGTTGTGGCGCAGTCGCCGGTGAGCCATCAGGCCGCCGCTGACGCCCTGCCGATGCGCGACACGTTCGCGGTGCTGTTCTTTGTTTCCGTGGGGATGATCTTCAATCCGATTTTCCTGTGGCAAGAACCACTGATGGTCTTAGCCGGTTTGGCGATCGTGCTCGTGGCGAAGCCACTTACGGCGCTCGTGATCGTGGCGGCGCTCGGTAGTTCGGCGCGGACCGCGCTGACCGTGGCGATCGGCCTGGCGCAGATCGGCGAATTCTCGTTCGTCCTTTCGGAATTGGCGCGACATCACGGACTGATGCCAGACGCGGGTCAAAACGTACTGATCGCCACGGCGATTCTCTCGATCTCTTTGAACCCCATCCTGTTCCGCGCGTTGCCGCGCATCGAACAGCGATTGCGAACGATTCCCTGGCTCTGGAAGTTGCTCAACGCCAAGGCGGAGCGCAAGGCGCGGGAAGCCAGCCTGGCCGCGGGAGCGCAGGTGTCGAGTCCGTCTACTGCGGAACGTCTGGCCATTGTTGTCGGGTACGGCCCCGTGGGGCGCACCGTCGATCGACTGCTGCGCGAGGCGGGCTTGGAAACGGTCGTCATCGAGATGAACGTCGATACCGTCACCGAATTGAATCGCTCCGGACAACGCGCGATCTACGGCGACGCCGCGAGTACGTCGATCCTGACGCAAGCCGGCGCGGAACACGCTTCGCACCTCGTGGTGACGTTGCCGCAGAGCCGTGTACGCACCGCCGTCGTCGCCGCGGCGCGGACGCTCAATTCCGATTTACGCATCCTGGTGCGCGCGCATTATCTGCGCGAGCGCAACGATCTGGAACACGCCGGCGCGACGGCCGCGGTGTTCGAAGAAGGCGAAGCCGCCGTGGCCCTCGCGCGGCTGGTGCTCGCCGACACCGGCGCGAGCCGTGAAGTGGTCGACCGGTCGTTGCGCGATGTGCGACTGCGATTGATCCTGGAAAACGTCGCCCACCTCAACACGCGCCCCATCCGCAGCATCATGGTGCCGTGGACGCGCGTGAGTCGACTCACCGATCGCGACACCTTGGAAGAAGTCCGTCGCAAGGTCACCGAAAAGCGTTACTCGCGCTGGCCCGTGGTGGATTCCGTCACTGGACGTCCGGTCGGTTATCTGTTGGCCAAAGATCTGATCGCGGAAACGTCGACGTCATCCAATTGGTTGCGACTTCAACGCCGCCTGCACGCGGTGCGTCCCGACGACACCATCGAAACCGCGCTGCAATTTATGCAGCAGGAAGGCGCCACGCTCTGCGTGGTCGAAGAGCAAGGCGCGCCGCTCGGGCTGGTCACCGCGGAGAATATCCTCGAACAAGTCGTCGGGCGGATGGAAGATGAATACCCTCGCGACACAGGATTGACGCTCAGCGAACTCATCATCGCCGGCGGCATCGTGCCCGACCTCGCGGCGACCACGGCCGAAGAAGCGATTGCCGAGCTGGCCGCCGCGATTCCGGCGGACGCCTGCCCCGCCGCGGCGCACCTTGCGGAGTTGGCCGTCGCCCGCGAACGTCAACTCGCCACGCACATCGGGTTCGGCGTGGCGATCCCACATGCGTCCTGCCCGGAACTAAAACGGCCGTTCGTGGCCTTCGGACGTTCACGGACGGGCATCATCTTCGGAGCCGAAGCCGCCGAGCCCGTGCGCTTGGTGTTCTTACTCGCGTCTCCCGCCGCGCAGCCAGAGTTGCACGTCTATCTCCTGGGACGCATCGCCACGCTGGTCCATCAGACCGACGTCCGCAACCGGCTCCGCGCGGCCACAACGTCCGAAGAGATCATGGACGTGATCCGCACCGCCGACGGAGACGTGCAGCCGGTCGGGCAGAGTTAGCGCGGACAATTTGTGCTCCGTCGCAAGTCAGTCTTCGGGTCAACAATAGACGCGAGTGCCTGGGGCAGGGGCACTGACTTCGTTGTCACCATGGTCCAACTTACTGGGGCTTCGTTGAATAGTTCAATAAATCGAAACGATGCCCCAGTTGATTCGACTTGGCTACCGTGCTCGCATGCCCCAGCCCCAGGCACCCACGTTGAGCAATTTACTCGAAAAGCTAACTATGACGAAACACTAGCCCGACGCGCAAGCGAGGGGGAGCGGACGTGGGCTAAGAGTACCGGCCGTACTCGTGTTCGACGACCTCTCCCCCTCGCTTGCGCGTCGGGCTAGTGTAAGCGACTCCGCGCGAGTATCTAGCGCTGGCGATTTGCCAGCGATTGCTCCAGCAGCCATTTGTACAATTCTTCGTTGTTGTACGTTTCCGTCCACGAATCGTGTCCGGCTTCCGGGTAGATCGTGAACTTCGGCTCGCTGCCGGCGGCTTTGAGGGCGGCGACCATTTCC
>JALHLM010000605.1:0-1399 GCA_022844585.1 Pirellulales bacterium
GACGACGAGCCGCAGGTTTCCGGAGGAGAGTTCGCGCTTGGCGTACTCGTACTCCTGGAACTGCCGGCGCATGAGCGCCACGCGCTCGCGCAGTCCCTTCGGGCTTTCACGCGTGATCAGCATCAACTCGCGCAAACGTTTGCGATGGGACAAACGCTGGTCGCTGGAACCGACGTCGCTACGGGTTTCGAGTTGCGCGATGCGGGTTTGCAGGTTATCCATCTCGCGCGAGTACTCGGCGAGCTGTCGCATCAACACTTGCACGCGCTTGGTGCGGAGCGACAACTCCTCGACGAGGCGGAGTTGCTTGCCTTTGCGACCGAGGAACCGGCGCCGCGCGGCGAGTCGCTCCGGCAGGGGCCGGCGGCGATCGATGAAGACACGGAATTCCTGGCGGTTCTTGCCGACCAGGTGTTCCAAAGTCCGCAGGTTGTGCGGCATCCGGGCCAGGATTTGTTCCTTGGTCAACTGCTCGGTCAGCGAGACCTTGATCGTGCGGTCGAACGGCAACACGCCGCGAAACACGCGTTCCAAGGTCTCGGTCGTCCCCTGCATCGCGTATTCGCAGCCCAACAGCGTGCGGCGGAAGCGCTTGCGGGTGACTTCGATTTTCTTGGCCAGCGAGATTTCTTGTTCCCGCGTCAACAGCGGGATCTCGGCCATCTGCGAGAGATAGAGTCGAATCGGATCGTTGGTCAGTTTCAACGTCGATTCGGTGAACAGCCGCGCTTCGGGCAATTCGCCCTTCGCATCGCCCCGCGACGAGAGCTCGCCGCGTACCTTGGGCAGTTCGTTGATCAACTCGACGCCCAGGTCTTCCAGGGCGACCAACAGGTTGTCAATCTTTTCGGGACTGACGGCCTCGTCGGGCAGATACGAGTTGATTTCGTCGTAGGTCAGATAACCTTGCGCTCGGCCTTTGGCGATGAGCGATTCGAGATCCAGATCGGCGACATCCATGTCGTGCTTTCCTCCCGCGCCCTCATGGCGCTCAGCATGTCGAAGTGAGATCGCGGTCACGAATCGCCGGCTGGGACCAGCGACCGTACGGGGAAACCGCGACCAGCCGTCAACGCATCCTACCCGTCCGTGGGTGCGGAAATGCCCTGGCGACTTCGCCCGCTTTCAATCCTTTGTCGCAACAGTTGCAACCCCCTTTCTTCATCGATGCGGCCCTCGCGCAGCTCATGCACTTGTTGGCGCATGTGCCTGCCTTCGTGCCGGAGACGATAACTTTCCAAAACCTGCCGCACTAACTTCGCGGCGTCGGCGTGACTCTTTTTTTGCGCATGCTCGTCCAGGTCGACGAGTACGCTCTTCAATTCCGGTTCCTCGATTTGAATCATCAACTCCGCGAACGAAAACGATCGTCCGGACGCCACGAGGACGCAGGCCCGGG
>JALHLM010000605.1:1409-3288 GCA_022844585.1 Pirellulales bacterium
GTTCACGCAACGGACCGACGGCGAATTGCTCCGGCCGCACTTCGTGCAGGACCTCGGGCAACGTCTGCGGCGCGACGAGCAGCAACTCCATCAGCTCGCGTTCCCACTCGTCAATATCGCCAAACGCCACGACGGCTTCGACCGGCGGCGCATCGGCAACGACGCGCGTCGGACGCGCGGGCTTACCATGCCGCAACGAGCCGAGCCGCGCGCGCAACTGTGCTTCCGATACGCCGAAACGGTGCGAGGCGCGCTGCAGAATGTGTTCTTGCTTGAGCATCGCCGCGCTGCCCACTTCGCCGCTGGCGTGCGGTGATTTCGCCAGCGTAGTGAGCAAGTCTTCGAGCGCGGCCTGCACTTCGTGCGTGCCGCGACCCGAAAGCCCCGCGGCGACGACGTTGAACTTGTGTTCCACGGCGTCGATGGCGCGCTCGACTTGCTCCTGAAAGGCCGGAGCACCCTGCTGGAGCAGGAAGTCGCAGGGATCGAGCTCCCCGGGCAACGTCAATACGCGGAGATCGATCTGCTCGCCCATGAATAGGTCGAGGATTTCGTTGGCCCGTTTGCGGCCCGCTTCATCGCCGTCCAGCACCAGCACGATGCGGTCGGCGAAGCGCTTGAGCAAGCGGACGTGGCTTTCGCCGAGCGCGGTCCCGAGCACGGCGACCGCGTTCTGGAAGCAGCATTGATGCGCCACGACGACGTCGGTGTAGCCTTCCATCACCAGCGCAGTGCGCGATTTGGTGATCGATTCCCGCGCCAGGTCCAGCCCGTAGAGCAATTGGCTCTTCGAGAACAGGGGCGTCTCGGGCGAATTGATGTATTTCGCGGTTTTGTCCGCATCTGGACCGGGCAGCACGCGCCCGCCCTGTCCGACGGGACGACCCTGCGAATCACGGATCGAAAACAGCACGCGGTTACGGAACCAATCGTAGTGCCCGCCGCCGCCTTGCCGGGCGCGGACGAGTCCGACGCGTTCCAGCTGCGCCGAGCTGAATCGCGTGTCGCGCGATTGCGTGAGCAGCCAGTCCCATTCTTCGGGCGCGAAGCCGAGCTTGAATCGGCCGATACTCTCGGTTGTGATCCCGCGGCCGGCGAAGTAGTCGCGACCGACTTGCGCCGACGACGATTTCAGCAGGCAATCGTGATAGCGCTGCTCGGCCCAGGCCATGATCTGCAGCAGCGTTTTTTTGTCGTCCGACGAGGGTCCACTGCGGCGGCGCTCCAGCGTGAGCCCGGCCTTCTCGGCGAGGAACTCGAGTGCCTCGGGAAACTCCAGCCCTTCCATCTTCATCGTGAAGCTGAAGATGTCGCCCCCCAGATTGCAGACAAAGCATTTGTAGCTTTGCCGCTCCTGATTGACGAACAAGCTGGGCCGGCTGTCATCGTGCCAAGGACAGAGGCACTTGAAGTGGCGTCCCTCGCGGCGCAACGGGAGGTAGCCGCCGACAAGATCGACAATGTCGATCGCCTGCCGCACCCGTTCCCGATCATCCGTGGAGAGGGACACTCGCAACGACTCCTTCAGACAACGGCTAGCTAGCCGCCAAGAACGATGAATTCGAATCTACTGAAAACTGAACACTGAAAACTTCAAACTAAGTAAAGGACTTCCCTGTGCGGGCGGGGATTATAGTGCGGTTGGTCAGCAGGGTCAATCACGAACGCCGCTACGAAAGTCGCGTCGCAACGCGATGCCCGGAAACGACTTGTGATCCATTGCCATTTGCCACCGAGCCTGCTAAACGCGTGCCATCGAACCACTTCACTAGCCCGACGCGCCAGCGAGGGGGAGTAAACGTCGAACGTCGAGCGGCGCGTACTCTCCCTCGCTGGCGCGTCGGGCTAGTGACGGCGTGGCTAGTGTATTGCGACTACT
>JALHLM010000606.1 GCA_022844585.1 Pirellulales bacterium
GCTTATTTTTTTCTGCGCGCGCACTTAGTCGTCCCGCAAGCGCCAAATCAATTGAGTCGTGCAAAGAGGCAGGGGGACGCTCCGGACGGGCCGCTACTTGACTTGAGGCCGTTTTATCCGGTCAATTATAAGGGGATCCGAAGCTCATTCGCCCACTTCAACTCGCCGCCAGGTTAAGGAATATCCCCATGGCTACTGCCACGGCGCCGCGCAAGTCCACGCCGGCGATCAAGCAAACCAAGCACTTGATCAACAACGAATGGGTCGCCTCGAGTGATGGCGGCAAGTTCGAGACCTTCAATCCGGCGACCGGCGAAGTGATCGCCGAAGTCTCCGCCGGCACCGCGGCCGACATCGATCGCGCGGTCAAAGCGGCGCGGCGCGCCGTGGAGACCGGCCCCTGGAACAAGATGGACGCCGCCGATCGCGGCCGCCTGCTGTTTAAGTTGGCCGAGTTGGTCGACGCAAACGCGGAAGAGTTGTCGATGCTGGAATCGTTGAACTCCGGCAAGACGATCGGCGATTCCCAGGGAGACATCGCCGGCGTGGCCAACTGCCTGCGCTATTACGCCGGCTGGGCCGACAAGATCGAAGGGCGCACCGTGCCCGTGCGCGGCAACTTCCTGTCGTACACGCTGCGGCAGCCGGTCGGCGTGGTCGGACAGATTATCCCGTGGAACTTTCCGTGCGCGATGCTGGCCTGGAAGTGGGGGCCGGCGCTGGCCTGCGGCAATGCGATCGTGATGAAGCCGGCCGAGCAGACGCCGCTGACGGCGCTCATCATGGGTCGCCTGGCGATGGAAGCCGGCTTCCCGGCGGGCGTGATCAACCTGGTGAACGGCATGGGCGAAACGGCCGGCGCGGCGCTCTGTACGCATCCGGATGTCGATAAGATCGCCTTCACCGGGCATGTCGATACCGCCAAAATCATTCAGAAAGCAACGGCCGACACGCTCAAGCGCACCAGTTATGAGTTGGGCGGCAAGAGCCCGAACGTGATTTTCGCGGACGCGAACATCGACGACGCCGTGGAAGGCGCGTTCCATGCGATTTACTTCCATGGCGGCCAGTGCTGCACGGCCGGCAGCCGGCTGTTTGTGGAAGAAAAGCTGCGCGACGAATTCGTGGAGAAGCTGGCGAAGAAGGCCAAGGGACGCCGCGTCGGCGACCCGATGGACCCGGCCACGCAGCAGGGGCCGCAAGTGTCGCAAGAGCAGATGGACAAGATCCTGGGCTATGTCGCCCTGGGCCAGAAGCAAGGCGCTAAGCTGGTGACCGGCGGCCAACGGGTCGGCGATCGTGGGTTCTTCGTCGAGCCGACGATTTTCGACGGCGTGAAGGACGAGATGGCGATCGCCACGGACGAGATTTTTGGCCCGGTGGTCAGCGTGCTGCCGTTCAAAAACTTCGATGAGATGCTGGAACGGGCGAATCGCACCCATTACGGTCTCGCGGCGGCGATCTGGACCAAGGATATCGACAAGGCGCACCTCTACGCCAAGCAAGTGAAAGCCGGCACCGTTTGGGTGAACTGCTATCACGTTGTCGATACCACGACGCCGTTCGGCGGGTTTAAGATGTCGGGCCATGGTCGCGAGAACGGCGAGGCGGCGCTGGATTTGTACACCGAATTGAAGACCGTGACGGTCAAGCTCAATCCTTGAGCCTGGCCCACGGCACGAGCAGGATCGGCATGACTGACGCGAAATCGCCCGCTGCGCGACGGAGAATTTTCGTTCGCGCACGGGCGTTTACGTTGGTGGAATTGCTGGTGGTGATCGCCATTATCGGCGTCCTCGTGGCGCTGATCTTGCCGGCCTTGCAGATCAGTCGGGAGGCGGCGCGGCGGACGCAGTGCCTGAACAATCTCAAGCAACTCGGCGTGGCGCTGCATGTCGAGGCCAATACCACGGGGCATTTTCCGGCTGGCAAGATGGCCAAGGCCAC
This sequence comes from Pirellulales bacterium, assembly GCA_022844585.1. GTDB lineage: Bacteria > Planctomycetota > Planctomycetia > Pirellulales > JALHLM01 > JALHLM01. The sequence continues at coordinate 1,948 of JALHLM010000606.1, forward strand.
GCCTGGGTTTCCGACGCATCCGCATTCGTTTTTCGGCTGGTCGGTCTTCGCGAAGTTGCTGCCGCGGCTGGAGAAGACGAATCAGTATCGCCAGCTCAACGTGGAACTGCCGCTCTACGGACCAGCGTTGACCGTGCTCCCTGAGAACAAGCCAGGCGTAGCGCAGGTGATCAGCGAGTACCTCTGCCCGAGCGATCGCGCGACGGTGGTGAGCCCCGGTTTCGGGCCGCTCAATTACGTGGCCTGTTCGGGGTCGGGGAAGGCAGGCGGCTCGCCGTTCGACGCGGACGGGCTGTTCTATTTGAACTCCGCGGTGACCTGGGCAAAGATCAAGGACGGCGCGTCGAACACGGCGGCGTTTTCGGAGAGCTTGCTCGGCGACCCTAACTTTACCGGCAAGCCGCAGAACACGGTCGATCCCCAACGCAACTATGTGTTTGCTTTCGGCGCGCCGCTGAACGACACGGGCTGCAGCAACTCGGTGATTTACAACTTTACCGAGGGCCGTGGTTACACCTGGGCCGGCGGCAGCGGGTATGACCATTATTTGGTGCCCAATTCGCCGCGCTTCGATTGCCACGGCAACATGATGATTGGCGCGATGGACGTGCGCTATGCCGGGTATAGCTGGCGGGCAGCTCGCAGCGCCCATGCTGGGCAGGTGAACGTCGCTTTAGCCGACGGCTCGGTGCGGTCGATGAACGCGCATGTTGAGGCGAAGGTGTGGCTCGCGCTTTCAACTCGCAATGGTGGCGAAACGACGGCCACGCCGTAGCCCTTCTCGCGATCTCGTCGCGAATTAAAGAAAACTGGCCGGTTCAGCGCGTCAGGGGGATTAACCAGGGTGGCAGGCGAAGTTCGTTCCTCCCATGGCTTGAACATCCGGTAGCGGAACGTCATTATCACGTCTACCGCTTCTGCGGACCTTGGGGCGGCCCGTTGGCGGGGGCGGAACCATTTTTGATTGGTTCTCCAGCGGGCGTTCGCGACGTTGAATTCGAGTCGAGCCGGGCGCGTCGCGCTGGCTCCAGGTTTTGAATTCCTTTGCCGGGTGAAGCCGCGATGTGTGCCTACGTCCAAGAACGTCACAACATGGGGCTGAACACGCCGCTCGGCCCCGACGCCCTGCTGCTGGTGCGGATGCGCGGCGAAGAAGAGATGTCGCGGCTGTTTCGCTTCGACTTGGAGATGCTCTCCGAGGACGACAATCTGCCGGCGCCGGCGATTGTCGGAAAGAACGTGACGTTTCGCGTCGACTTCGCCGACGGCGACCCGCGGTTTTTCAACGGGATCGTGAAGCGCTTCACTTATTGCGGGCGCGGCGAC
>JALHLM010000607.1 GCA_022844585.1 Pirellulales bacterium
ACTTTCTCGAGGGCAAGCGTGATCAACTCACGCGTTTGATCAGAATGATCGGCCCAGGCGGCGATGGCGGACGACGCCATGGCACGAACTTTGATGGCGATCTCGCATTGCGCATACGTCCCGCAGTGTGCGATGTGCTCCGCAAAACGCCGTACGCGCATATAACGATCCAACGCGACATCAAGCTTGCCTTCCGCTTCCGCACGTTTGCCGTCGAAAAGCAGCAGCATGGCCAATTTGTCGGCTTGCCTGGCCACTTCGGGCATCTCGCTCAGGCTGGCTGAACTCGGCCGCCGCAGCAGGCAAGATTCGCGCTGCGTGGCACTCAGCATCCATTGGAGCGATTCGGCGTTTTTCTCCAAGAATGCGCTACGCTCATCGGCGATGCGTGCGTTCACGCCTTTGACAGCTATCGCGGGTGTTGAGGGAGTGACCGGCGTACCGGCCTCTGGAACGGGATGCATCAACGGAGGAGCCTCCGCTCCGGCGGGCATTGAAGCCGGCCCAGGCGTTCCGGAAAACCCGACGATCTGCCGAGGTGATTGGCTCACTACTTCAACTAGATCGGGGCGCGTGTCGCCTTCCTGATAGCTGTTCAACGCCTCAACATAAAACAGCGCCGTCGTGTTTTCCTCCTCCGTCGCTGGCCGGTCGTATTCGGCGACGTCAAACGGATCGCCCGTTAAGGCGACGCCGTTGACCACCGCCGGAACCTCATGCACGCGAAACCAGATCACGCCTGCTGCGACGAGTGCGATCGGCACGAGCACGACGCCCGCGATGCGCAGCCAGTTTCGCCAACCGTCGCGATAGGTCAGCCAGTCGTTCAGGCGCATTCGTGTGGCCATCAGGAACGCCAATGCCAGCGGTAGCACCGTCCACCACCAGGCGATCGACAGCCGCGCCATCAACATCGCCCAGGCCATCAGAGCGCCCGCGAGCGCGATTCCGGCAGTTGCCGCCAAAAGCGGACTCCTCAGCAACAGCGAAGCGAACTGACCAGCGATGAAGGGGAGCGCGAAGTAGCAAAACATGGCCTCCAACAAATTGTCTGGAAGCGCGGTCTCAAGAACCTGCGACGCGGCGTACGAATGAGTGCCGAAAGACGTATTCCACGTGAACACCGACAGAATACATACCGATCCACAAATCAGCGCCACCGTTCCCCAGAATAATTCGCGCGCCCACCAGACGTCGCGCGGTGAAATCGCATGCTCGGCCAAGAATCGATAGTGCCCATCCTCGTGGTCGCCGCGAAACGTCAAGGCGCCCACCATCGTTCAGAGAAACGCGCTGAGCGAAGCGGCGGCCAGCAGCGGTGCGGACCTTGCCGACAAGCCGAATACCAGAAATCGTCCGACGGCAAAACCACCGATCACCGCGATCACGCCATAGCCTGCGACCGCGCGCCGCGATTGCCGCCAATCCTGCCAGCACAACCGGAGGATACGACGCCAACGCGGTCCCAGTGCGGCCGTCGTGCGCTCTCCCGCACGATTACGCGTCCAATTTCTCTGCCGCTGCGGAGCAACGCGCGCCGGGCGCGGATTCGCCAACCAACCGCGCGCCAACATCAGGTCGACGGCGAACACCACCGCCACGATGACCAAGCGCGCCGGCAGCGCCACGGTGTACGATTCGAGCCGCCAGAATTTGTCGACGTACATCGCCACAATCATATGCGTCACGGACGAACCGACGGCCGCCGCGATCACGGCCGAGAGCAACGGGCGGCGGGAGATTAGCGAAATCAGCGCCCCCCAAGCCAATGCTTCCAGCGCCGCGACGCCCCAGGCGCCCCATAGTTGGCGCATCGTCTCGTCGAGCGGCAGCACGCCGCGCCCGAAGGAGCGCGTGATCAACACCACGGCCACGAACAGCAGCGCCGTACTCGGCACCGCGAACAACAACTTGCCCGCGAACACGCGCAGTCCGTCGATCGGCAGCACGCGTAGCCATTCGTAGGTGCCGTCGTCCTTTTCGGCCGCGAACATCGTCGCACCGCAACCGAGCGCATAGAACGCCGGCAGCCAGACCGTCATCGCGAAAAGGAACGTGACGAACTCCTGCGACGAGGCGTACGACCGCGATACCGACAAGAGCGCCGTGATCTGCAGCAGCATTGCCAGCGCGAAGAAGGTCAACCACAGGCTGCGCAGCAGTCGGTATTCTTTCCAGGCGACATGCCAGATCGGCGTCATTGCTCACCTCCCTGCGACGCGCCGCTGGATGCCAGGTAGGCGACGAAGATTTCTTCCAGCGCCGGCGTACGCACGTCAACCTGTCGCACCATGGGGTTACTCCGCAGGCGATCGACCTGGCCGTTCACGGGTCCGCGAATCAGCACCTGCCACTGGCGCAGCTTGCCGGCGCGCCGAAGAATCTCCCCGCCCACGTCGGGCGGCGCGCCGATTCCCTCCGCGAGCGTGATCGTCAACTCTTGGACTTGCTTCTTCAACTCTTCGAGCCGTTCCACGAGCACCAAGCGCCCTTCGTGCAGAATTGCCACGACGTCGGCGACGCGTTCCACTTCGCTGATCTGATGACTCGACAATAGCACCGTCCGCCCGTCAGCGGCCAGGTCGACCATGCTCTCCAGGAATTCGCGCCGCACCAGCGTGTCGAGCCCCGACGTCGGTTCGTCAAGAATCAACAACCGCGGTTCGTGCGCCATCGCCAGCGACAGCGCCACCTTGGCGCGCGTGCCCTTCGACAAGGCGTTAATTTTGCGATCGGCCGGCAGCCCGAATTGCGCGATCAATCCTTGATACCGCGCGAAAAACCCGGGCGGATAAAAACCGGCGGCGAACCAGCCGATTTCGCCGACGGTCATCCACTCGTACATCGTTGGCCGCTCCGACACATAGCCGACGGCGCGGCGAATTTCCTCGCCGTGCTCCTTGCTGTACATTCCCAGCACGTGACACGAACCGGCGTCCGGCTCGCTGAGACCGAGCATGATGCGAATAGCGGTCGTCTTGCCCGCGCCGTTTTCCCCCAGCAGCGCGCACACCACGCCCGGCGGCACTTCCAGCGACACCTGGTGGAGCGCCGTCTGCGATCCGAAACTCTTGGTGACATGGTCGAGTCTGATCACCGCGTCCATTTCACACCGCCTCTCGTTTGATTTCGCGTTCCAGGGATTGCAGTTCCTTTTCCACGAGCTTGCAGACCTCGTCCGCTTCCAGTCCGCTGGTCATCGCTTCGTGCAGCACGTTCCGCAACCGCACGCGGACCAGGTCGCG
>JALHLM010000608.1 GCA_022844585.1 Pirellulales bacterium
CCAAAGGAGATGTAGCCGAGAATCATCGCCGCGACGATGGTGACTTCGTACGACTCGAAGATGTCGGCCGCCATGCCGGCGCAGTCGCCGACGTTATCGCCGACGTTATCGGCAATCGTCGCCGCGTTCCGCGGATCGTCTTCGGGGATGTCCTTTTCGATTTTGCCGACCAGGTCGGCGCCGACGTCGGCGGCCTTGGTGTAGATGCCGCCGCCGACGCGCATGAAGAGGGCCAACAGCGTGCCGCCGAAGCCAAAGCCAAGCAAGGCTTCATAGGCGTGCTCGCCGTACATCATGAAGATCAACGTGCCGCCCAACAGGCCCAGGCCGTCGGTCAACATGCCAGTAACGGTGCCGGTGCGATAGCCGAGCATCAACGCACGGCCGAAGCCGACCGGCGCGGCCGCGGCGACGCGGAGGTTGCCGATCGTCGCCAACCGCATGCCGACAAAGCCGACCGTGGCGGAGAAAATCGCGCCCATCAAGAAAGCTCCGGCGCGACCGATCGCGAACGGATCTCTCATTCCGTACGGGGAACTCATCGCCTTCGTAGCGAATAACACCACGACGAGCACTAGAATCAGCGCCGTCACCGTCGTGAGTTGACGTTTCAGGTAGGCATCGGCCCCTTCGCGTACCGCGGCGGCAATTTCCTGCATCCGCTTGGTGCCTTGGTCGGCCGCTTTGACCTGCTTCATCAGCATGGCGGCATAGGCCAAGCCTGCCACGGCGACGCCGAGCGTCACGAACAAGGCAATGCGTTCCCACTGTGAGTAAGCGGGGTTGGTGAGAAACTCGAAATAATGAAAGTCGGGCACGGCCACGGGATCTCCCGGCGCGGCGGCGGCATCTTGTGGAGCCTGACCTCCGGCCGGATCTGGCCAGAACGCCAGCATGACACAGGCCGCGCAAACTAAACCGTAGCCCACCCAGGAACGAGCCTTCCACGCCATCCGTGTCCGCCTCATCATCGCGTCGACCCCCTCGTAATCCAGTGAGGTTGATGCGCCCGGCCCCTCCGCCAAGCGCGCCGCGCGGCTGCCGCCGTTCACGGCCCCCAGAGTGTACCAACCACGATTGGAAACGCCATACCGATCAGGAGTTGTGTCGGATTGCCGGGGCGAGTTGCCTGGGACCAAAGCTGAACTCGCCAATTTTTTAGCGGCCGACCTGGGGCACGCCGCCCGGGGACGTTGTTAGAATGTGGAAGGCGCACCGCTGTTCGTCGCTGGCCGAGCGCCACTTTAGGAACGCACAATTCACGGAGCGTCTGGCCGCATGTCGTCTCGCTGGTTCAACGTGGCGATCGTCGGCATTTGGTTGACCACCATGTCTTGGTTGGTCACGCAAAAGATCTGGCCGGCGCTCGACGTCGGCCGTCCGCCCGGCTACAGCACCGATGATCCACACACCAAGTGGCAATTACTGCTCGACGACAAACCGATCGGCTGGGCCGAATCGACGGTGACCATCGACAAAGAGGGCGTAAAAACCCTGGCCAGCGAAGTTTTCCTCGAAGAGCTTCCGCTCGGCAAACTCGGACCGGCCTGGTTGCTCCGGATGGTCGACGCGCCGGACTCGATCGCCCAAATGCGCGTCCGCAGCACGGTCGAGCTCGACCCGCTGGATCGCTTGATCGGCGTCCGCACGGCGGTGGACCTGGCCTCGATGCGCGACGTGATGTTGATGCAAGGCGTGGCGTCCGGCGACCGACTGAATATTACCGCTCGCACTGGCGACTTCGTCTACAACAACGACTTGTTTCTCCCCCGCGGCGGCGCGATCGGCGAATCCTTTTCGCCGCGCACGCGGTTAGGTCAGTTGGAGGAAGGTCAGACTTGGACCGTGCCGGTCTACAGCCCGTTCTACGCCCCCAATTCGCCGATGGAGATCCTCCAGGCGACTGTCGAAGGGGAAGGGCCGATTATTTGGAATCGGGAAATCGTGTCGACCAAGATCGTGGTGTTTCGCAGCGATCCCGGCGCGGGAATCGGCGACGCCAACGGCGCCATCCGTGGCCGGGCCTGGGTCGATCGACTCGGACGCGTCTTGCGGCAGGAAGCGTTTCTGTGGAGCACGAAGTTGACGTTCGCACGCGTGCCCAACGACGAAGAACGTCTGCGCGAGAGTGTCCCCGTCGACAAAGCCACGGCGGATGAGGCCCCGGACCACGCGGATGTTGACTCGGAGGTCGACGCGCCATGATCGAGTTTCTGGACGTCACGCGGACCTATGGCGAACGCGTGGCGGTGGCGCGGCTGACGCTCACCGTGCAACCCGGGGAGCTGTTCTGCTTTCTGGGGCCCAATGGCGCCGGCAAAACCACATCTATCAAAATGCTGGTCGGGCTCCTGCGGCCGACGTCGGGCTCGATCCGTGTTTGCGGCCACGACCTCACCGCGCAACACCGGGAGGCGGCGCAATCAATCGGCTATGTGCCGGATGAACCGTACCTCTACGAAAAGCTGACGGGGCGCGAGTTCCTGCAGTTCGTCGCCGGCATGTACGGCATGATCAAGGCTGAGGAGCGTGACGGCATCGAACGCACAATCGCCGAATTGGATCTGCGCGACTTCGTCGACGATCTCACGGAAACCTATTCGCACGGTATGAAACAGCGGTTGGTATTCGCCGCAGCGCTGTTGCACAAGCCGCGCGTGCTGGTCATCGACGAGCCGATGGTGGGACTCGACCCCCGCACCGCCCGGATCGTCAAGAACCTAATTCGCGCCCAAGCCAAAGCGGGGGCCACGGTCTTTGTCTCCACGCATTCGCTATCGATGGTGGAAGAGATCGCCGACCGCATTGGCATCCTCGACCAAGGCTGCCTGCGTTCGGTCGGAACCCTGGCAGAGCTGCGAAGTTCAATCTCCGGCAGCGATTCCAGCTTGGAAAGCTTGTTCCTGCAACTGACCGCCGGGCCAAATGGAAACGGCACGACGCGTGGACACCAACCCGAAGCGCCAGCGAGGGAGAGTTGACGCTGGTCTTGAGTACGATGATGCGCTGAGGACGCACGTCATCTCCCCCTCGCTGGCGCTTCGGGTTGGTGTAGCGATAGTTATGCGTCGGCCTGTACTTGACGAGAATTGACTCCAGCTGATGGCATCCAGCGCCGAACCAACTCGCCTCCTGCGTCCCGAAGTGGAAGCTTCGGTGTTTTGGCGACTGCGCCGCCGGCTGACGGTGAATCAGATTCGCCAAGCGATCCGGCAATCCCGGCTGCGCGTGGCGCTAGCACTCG
>JALHLM010000609.1 GCA_022844585.1 Pirellulales bacterium
GCCAATTGTCCGGCAGCAGCTTGGCTTTTTCGGCGATAACGTCAATGTCGTACGCCAAGGCCAGGGTCACGACGTCAGCTTCGAGCCCGTCGATCACGGCCCGGGCTTGCTTGCCGGAACCGCCATGCGATTGCTCGATCGTCAACTCGACATTGTGGTTCTTCAGATAGTCCTGCTTGAAGGCTTCGTTGAATTCTTCGTACAGCTCACGCGTCGGATCATAAGAGACATTGAGCAGCGTAAGTTGCTTTGGCGCCTCATCGGAGCCGGATGCGTCCGCCGACGTGGAACCTGAACCGGTTGCTGCCGCGTTGTCGCCGCAACCCACCGCGCTCAACGACAGCGTCATTCCCGTCAGAGCCAAGGCGGTGAAAAGAAATCTCGATTTCATGGGTTTCCTACTCGAGCGGTGGCAAGTGGGCAGCGATTCCGGAGTGGACTCGCGAATCGTCGGTCGCAGGAAAAGCAAGGATCGTGCCAAGGCGAAGTTTTTGGTACGCGCTGTGCGAATCATCGACTTAGGGCCGAAAATCGGACTGTACTCCTGGGAATCCGTGACATATGATGGAACAGACCCGCGACAATTCATGGGATACCGTCTTATTTGATGGTTTCGACGGCATGGAACCGCTTCGTCCGTTACTGCTGGAAATTTGGCGCGAAGCCTGCCGGCATATCGAGATCCAAGAGGCGACCGCCAACATCACCACCTTCCTGGCAAAGCATTTGCCGCTGGGCGGAGTGATCGTGCGCCGCGTCGAGGAGGCCCATCGCACCATCGCCACGGTAGCCGCCGCAGGCGTGGGACGCTGGGCGCCGCCGGAACCAAGCGGAACGCCGGTATCCGCGCCGCAACTTCGCCGCCTGCGCAGTTGGGGCGAAGAACGCAAACTGCTCCGGCAACGCCAGGACGACAGTTCCGCGGAATCGCGCGTGCTCATCCCGCTGGATATCCGCGGCGATGTGCTGGTCGGACCGCTCGGCGCTGCAGACGCCCTGACTGGCGTACTGATCGTCGTCGCCAAGGAAGGGCACGCCTTCGACGCCGAACATCGTAAACTCGTCCGCGCGCTCTTGGAGCCGTTCTCCGTCGCACTCGACAACGATCACCGCGTCCATGAGTTGGCGTCACTCCGCGAAACCGCCGAAGCCGAACGTCGTACGCTGTTAACGCGGCTCGGGCGCAGCGAGATGGACGAAGCGGTCGTCGGCGTCGAAACCGGGCTCAAGCCGGTCATGGAACGCGTCGCCCTGGTCGCGCCGTCCGATGCGCCCGTGTTGATCCTCGGCGAGACCGGCACCGGCAAAGAAGTCATCGCCCGCGCGATTCACAATCGCTCGCCGCGCGGCGGTAATCCATTCATCCGCGTGAATTGCGGCGCCATTCCCGCGGAATTGATCGACTCTCAGTTGTTCGGCCACGAAAAAGGCAGTTTCACCGGCGCAGGCGAGATGCGCCAAGGTTGGTTCGAACGCGCCGACGGCGGCACGCTCTTCCTGGACGAAATCGGCGAACTGCCGCTGCAAGCGCAAGTGCGCTTCCTGCGCGTGTTGCAAGACGGTTACTTGGAACGCGTCGGCGGACAGCAACCGATTCGCGTCGATGTGCGCATCGTCGCCGCCACGCACCGCGACCTGGCGTCGATGGTGCAGCACAAGGAGTTTCGCGAAGATCTCTGGTATCGCCTCGCGGTATTCCCGCTGGTGCTACCGCCGCTCCGCGAACGCCTGGACGACATCTCCGAGCTCGCACAGCATTTCTCCGAACGCTCGGCCACGCGGCTAGGCTTGCCGCTAGTGCGGCCAACGCCGGAAGACATCCTGCTGCTCGCCGAATACGATTGGCCCGGCAACATTCGCGAACTGCGCACCGTGATTGAGCGTGCCGCCATCCTCGGCGACGGCAAGCGATTGGAAATCGCCAAAGCCCTCGGCGTTATCCCGCCGCGCGTAGCACAACCTGCCAATTCCAATTCGCACACGTCGCCGCGTCCCGGTGCGTTTGCACCGGAAGTGCCGACGCGCGAAGGGTTGCTCACGCTCGACGACGCGGTCCGCCGCCACATCGAGCGTGCGCTACAAGCGACGCACGGCAAAATTGAAGGCCCGCGCGGTACCGCCGCGTTGCTGGATATCAACCCGCACACGCTCCGCGCCAAGATGCGCAAGCTCGGCATCGATTGGTCGCGCTTCCGCGACTAAGCTCTGTTTGAAAACATCGATCGGGTGCCACTGGCGGCTCGTCCGCCAGTGTGTAACGGCGACAACTCCGGCACTGGCGGGCAAGCCGCCAGTGGCACCCATACGCTGAGTGAGTTTTCAACAGAGCCTAGTACGCCTCTCGCGCATAAAAACAGCCCAGGCGATTGCGCCTGGGCTGCTTCGCAATTCACATTGACTTCGTCGTCGCCTAGCCCTTCGCCTTCGCGTAGCGGCGGGCGACTTCGTCCCAGTTGATGACGTTGAAGAAGGCCGCGAGGTAGTCCGGGCGGCGATTCTGGTAGTGCAGGTAGTAGGCGTGTTCCCAGACGTCGACGCCCAGGATCGGCGTGTTGCCGGCCATCAACGGCGTGTCTTGGTTGGGGGTCTTCTCGACGACCAACTTGCCCGCCTTGGTGACGCTCAGCCAGCCCCAACCGCTGCCGAACTGGGTCGTGCCGGCCTTGGTGAGGTCTTCCTTGAACTTGGCGAAGCCGCCGAGATCGGACTTGATGGCGTCGGCTAGCGCGCCGGTGGGCTCGCCGCCCGCGTTCGGGGCCATGATCGTCCAGAACAGCGAGTGATTCGCGTGGCCGCCCGCGTTGTTGCGGACCGCCGTGCGCTTATCCTCGGGCACCTGGTCGAGCTTGGTGACCAGTTCTTCGACCGGCAGGTCCAAGAGCGGGCTGCCTTCAAGCGCCGTGTTGACGTTGTTGATATACGCCTGGTGATGCTTCGTATGATGGATTTCCATCGTCTTGGCATCAATGTGCGGTTCCAGCGCATGGTACGGATACGGCAGCGGCGGCAGGGTGTATGGCATCGTTCCACCTCAGGCAATGCGGTTGACGGGTCTCATGTCACTTGTGTGCGAAATCAACATACCGCGCGCGCACGGCATCGGCTAGGGTGGGCAAATGTGCCGGGGCCTAGCAGCGATAATAGCCCGACGCGCAAGCGAGGGGGAGTAAACGTCGGGGATCGATCGACGTCTACTGCCCCTCGCTTGGGCGGCGGGGTTGGGCTGGTCGCTCGGGAGCG
>JALHLM010000610.1 GCA_022844585.1 Pirellulales bacterium
AAACAACGCGCGGCCAAGATCAAACGCGACGACAACCATTTTTCACCGCGGAGACGCAGAGGCGCTGAGAAATTAAGCGGGAAATGCTATGTCGAGCGGCGGCGCTGAGTGTTTCGCCGGGGCCAAGTTCTGACTATCATAGAACCTCCTAGAGCCGGAAGCGTCAGCGCCCGGAGCGCACCGGCAACGGCGTTTTATACTCCCAGAAGATGAGCTTCATGCGGATCCTGTTCTCCACACGTTACGTATACAACAGCTGCCATGTGCTTCGAGCCGTTGTTGGTTTCCTTGCCATGCTGTGTGCTACGAACGCGGTGCATGCCGGACCACTCGATGGTTACACCGACGAAGCCGCCTGGAAGGCGCAGCTCGCGGAGATCGACGCCTCGGAACTGGCGACGGTCACGTCTCTGGGCGTCACCGCCGCCGGGCGAGACGTCTCGCTGATCACCGTCGCCCAAGTCGAGCCGGACAAGAAGCCCGCGATCCTGATCGTCGGCAACGTCGTCGCGCCGCATTTGGTCGGCAGCGAGCTGGCCACGCGTATCGCGCGGAGCTTGATCGCTCCCAGCGCCGAACAGCAATCAGCGACAACTGCGCTCCTGGAGCGCTATACGGCTTACATTATCCCGCGCCCGAGTCCCGACGCGACCGCGTCGTGTTTTGCCACGCCCTACGTCGAACGCTCCGTGAACACTCGGCCTACCGATGATGATCGCGATGGCGACACCGATGAAGACGGCCCGGAGGATCTCAATGGCGACGGGCTGATCACCCTGCTGCGCGTCGAAGACGTGGAAGGAGATCAGATCGCGCATCCCAACGACGCGCGGCTGCTCATCCCGGCCGATCGCACCAAACACGAACGCGGCGTCTATCGCGTCTTCACGGAAGGCTATGACAACGATCACGACGAGGCCTGGAATGAAGACGGTCCCGGCGGCGTCGAATTCCACCGCAACTTTCCGTTCAACTATCGCTTCTTTCAGCCGGGCGTTGGTCCGCAGCCGGTCTCCGAACCCGAGACGCGAGCGGTGGCCGATTTCTGTTTCGCGCATCCAAACATCGCCCTCGTCCTGACTTTCAGCCCTGATGACAATCTGTTTTACCCGTGGGAAGCCGACAGCGGCGCGACTCAGGCGCGCATCAAGACCGGCCTGCTCCCCGACGATGCGCCGTCCACCAAGTTACTCGCCGAACGCTTCCAAAAAGCGCATGGTGGCGCCGATGCGCCGGAGTCAGCGACGTACGACGGCTCGTACGTCCGCTGGGCGTACTTTCATTTCGGGCGCTGGAGCCTCGCGTCGCGCGTCTGGTGGCCGCCGAAAACGGAAGTCACGCCGCCTTCCGCCACCGGCGAAGGTGAGGCGCCCAAGCCCCCGGCCGACGACCCGCGCGCGGCGGATCAGCTCAACGCATTGCGCTGGCTCGATAAGCAAGGCATCGCCGGATTTGTCCCGTGGACGGTGATCGAACATCCGGACTTTCCCGGGCAGAAGGTAGAGGTCGGCGGATTTCACCCCTTCATCACCCAGAATCCGCCTGCGGCGGAGTTGGACCCTTTGGCGCAAAAGCACTTCGCTTTCCTGACATCGCTGCCGGAGGTGATGCCACGACTCGCCATTCACAATCAGCGCGTGGAGTCGGTGGGCGCTGGCGTGTTTCGCGTCACCACGTTGATCGTCAACGAAGGCCAGCTCCCCACGTTGCCGGAAATGGGCCGCATCGCCGAGTACCCGTATCCACTCCAAGTCACGCTCACGCTGCCAGAAGGTTGCACGCTCATCACCGGCAATCTGCGCCAGCAGATCGCGCCGCTCGCCGCCAGCGGCGGCACGCGAGAACTTGAATGGCTGTTCTTGCGCGGCGACGCCAATTCCAACACCGTCCGCATTCACGCCGCCGCGCCCGCCGTCGGCGAAGCGACCGCGGAGATTGAACTCAAGTGAAACAACCCACTCGGATCGTGAGCATGCCGACTTACTTACTTCGCTTCGTCTTCGCGCTCTCGTACTTCGCGGCGGCCAACGCATTCGCCGCGGAGCGTGAGCCCTACAAGGCGATGGGCGCACCCGTGCAGCCGAAAGTCGCCGCGCAATGGAACCAGTATCACGACGGCGCCGCCGCCGCCGCGCTGCTGAAGGCGCTCGTCGACGCCCACCCAGAGCGCGCCAAGCTCGAAACGCTCGGCAAATCCTACGAAGGGCGCGAGATGCAGGTGATCACCATCACCAACTTCGCCAAGGGGGACGTTCAGCGCAAGCCCGGCATGTGGATCGACGGTTGCATCCATGCCAATGAAATCCAGGCGACCGAAGTTTGTTTGTACACCGCCTGGTTCCTGCTGGAAATGTACGGCCGCAACGAATTCGTCACCCGGCTGGTCGATGATCGCGTGTTCTACATCCTGCCGATCCTCAGTCCCGATTCGCGAGATAAGCATTTCTACGAACCGAACACCACGCACTCACCGCGCAGCGGTCAGCGCCCCGTCGACGATGACCGCGACGGCCTCCTCGACGAAGACGGGCCCGACGACCTCGACGGCGACGGCAGCATCACCGAAATGCGCATTCGCGATCCACTCGGCCGCTGGAAAGAAAGTGATGAGAATCCCGGCGTGCTCGTACTCGTCAAGCCTGGCGAGCATGGCGAATTCACACGGCTCGGCACGGAAGGCTTTGACAACGACGGCGACGGACGAGTCAATGAAGACGGCGACGGCGGCTACGACCCCAACCGCAACTGGGCCTGGAACTGGCAGCCTGAATACGTCCAAGGCGGCGCCCATCAATATCCATTCTCGATCCTGGAAGACCGTCTCGCGGCCGATTTCATCGCGGCGCGTCCAAACATCGCCGGTGCGCAGTCGTATCACAACTTCGGCGGCATGATCCTCCGCGGCCCCGGCGCAAAGGACGATAGTTTCGATCGTCGCGACCTGGACACCATGATGGCGATCGCGAAAGAAGGCGAAAAAATGTTGCCGGGCTATCGCTCGATGAACATCGCTGAAGAATTGTACGAAGTCTATGGCGGCGAAGTCGATTGGCTGTATGCCACGCAGGGCATCTTCCCGTTCACGAATGAACTCTTCACCAACGAGAACTACTTTCGCAAACCGCTCGACGCCGAGCACGAGCTCACGACCTTCGACAAGCTATTGCTGTTCGGCGAAGGAACGGCGCCGTGGCGCGAAGTCGATCACCCGCTCTACGGCAGAGTCGAGGTCGGCGGT
>JALHLM010000611.1 GCA_022844585.1 Pirellulales bacterium
CGCCGACGTCGCGACGGTCTCGATGACCGGCGCCCAACTCTATCTCCAACACTGCGGCGCTTGCCACGGCGATCAGGGGGACGGGCTGGGCCGCGCGGCATTGTTCTTGTTTCCCAAACCGCGCGACTTTCGCGGCGGGCGATTCAAATTGGCCAGCAGCGCCAATAGCGTTCCCGTTGCGGCAGACATCGAAGCGGTGCTGGTCCGCGGGATGCCCGGTAGTTCCATGCCATCCTGGGCGCACTTGCCCAAGGAGCAACGTGCGCTGCTTGTCGAAGAAGTGCTGAGGATGTTTCGCGAGGGCGCCAAGGAGCGTTACGTGAAGTCATTAAGGGATGACGAAGGGCTTTCTGAAGAAGAATTGGCCGGCGAAGAAGTTCAGCAGGATATCGCCGATACCGTCGCTGCGATGACAACCCCCGAGCCGGCCGAGGAGTTGCCCGAAATGGGCGCCGGCGACGAAACGGCGATCGCTCGCGGCAAAGAGGTCTATGTCAAGCAAAGCTGTCACTCCTGCCACGGGAACGAAGGCAAAGGAGACGGCGTGCAAGCGATGTTCGACGAAACGGGCCTGCCGACGCGTCCTCGGGATTTGACACAAGGCATTTACAAAGGCGGGCACGACGTCCCATCGCTCTATCGCCGCATCTTCTATGGAATGCCCGGCACTCCCATGCCGAGTTCACAGACGCTGACGCAGGACCAGATCGTCGATTTGTCCCACTTCTTGCGGTCGCTTTCCACGGAATCTCAACGTGAAGCCGCGGTGATGCGGCGCGTGAGCTTGCCAGCGAAGCGCGTCGTCAATGTGGTAGACGATCCGCTGGCCGAAACATGGTCGCAAGACGACGCCGCGACGGTGCAGCTCATGCCGCTGTGGTGGCGGGACGGCGATTTTCGCGTTCAGGTCCAGGCCCAGCATGACGGCAAGCATCTCGCGGTGCGATTGACGTGGCGCGATGCCACACAAAATGCCGCCGCGGTGCGACCCGATGAGTTCGAGGACATGGCGGCCATGGAACTGTACGAGGGGGGCGCGGAACCGTTTCTCGGCATGGGCGCGGCAACTACGGCGCTCGATCTATGGCAATGGCGCGCGGGCCGTGACGCGTCCGGCGCCGAAGATCAGCTCGCGGACGATTATCCCTTCGACACCGAAGAATACCGTCGCCTGGCCGGCGACAAGCCGTTGCCGGACTTTGTCACGGCCCGCGCCGGCGGGAATCCACTGGCGACACGTGAACACAGCGCCAGCAACTTAACGGCCGGCGGGCACGGGAGTCTGACATTTCGTCCCAAGGCCTCACAAGTCGTGTCCGCCAAAGCCGTCTGGTCGGACGGTCAATGGAGCGTGGTGTTTGTTCGACCGCTACAGGTGAGCGCCAGTGAAGGGCTCACCTTGCGATCAGGACAACACTATTCGGGCGCCTTCGCCATCTGGGACGGCGAGGCGCGTGATCGCGCAGGGCAGAAGTTGATCTCCATGTGGAACGACGTGGATTTGGAGTGACGCTGAAAAGGCGACCCATCGTCGCCTGTCGTAGCACACGCATCGGACAGTCACCCGACGAGATGGAGCGGCGAATATGAAACGGCGTGAATTCCTCCAAACGGCGATGGCGGCCATGGGCAGTTGCGGCTTGCTGCAACCGCAACTTTGGGCCTTCCAGCCGGTCAGCGTCGAGAACCCGCTGGGCGTTTACCCGGATCGCGATTGGGAGCGACTCTACCGCGATCAATATCGCGTGGACGAATCGTTCACCTGGGTCTGCGCTCCGAACGACACGCATAACTGCCGCATGAAGGCTTACCTGCGCAATGGAATCGTGCTGCGCTCTGAGCAAGCGTACGAGGCCGGCAATTGCGGCGACCTTTATGGCAACAAGGACACGGTGCATTGGAATCCGCGCGGCTGCTCCAAGGGCTTTACGCAGCAGCGCCGCGTTTACGGTCCGTACCGCCTGCGCGGCCCGCTCGTGCGTCGCGGTTGGAAGCAATGGGCGGATGATGGATTCCCATCGCTGTCCGACGACCCCACACTGCGGGACAAGTACCAATTCAACTCGCGTGGGTCGGATACTTTCGTCAAAGTCGGCTGGGACGAAATCTACCGCTATCACGCCAAGGCGATCATGGCGATCGCCAAGACATATGCGGGCGAGGAGGGCGCCGGGCGTCTGACAGCCGACGGTTACGAGCCGGAGATGATCGAGGCCTGTCACGGCGCCGGCACGCGCACCTGCAAGCTGCGCGGCGGCATGGGACTGCTCGGCGTTATCGGCAAGTACGGCCTGTATCGCTGGTCGAACATGCTCGCGATCGTCGATCATCTCGTGCGCGGCGTGGAACCCAAGGAAGCGCTGGGCGGGCGGCTCTGGTCCAACTACACGTGGCACGGCGACCAAGCGCCGGGGCATCCGTTCGTGCATGGCCTGCAAGCCGCCGACTGCGACTTCAACGACATGCGGCACGCCAAGCTGCATATCCAGTGCGGCAAGAACTTGGTCGAAAACAAGATGCCGGACTCGCACTGGTTCATTGAGATCATGGAGCGCGGCGGACGGATTGTGGTGATCACGCCCGAGTACTCGCCGCCGGCCACCAAGGCCGACTACTGGATTCAAGTCCGACCGGGCTGCACGGACACCGCGTTGTTTCTGGGCGTCACGCGGCACATGATCGACAACCGTTGGTACGACGAGAAGTTCGTCCGTTCCTATACGGACTTCCCGCTCTTGGTTCGCGAGGACACGCTGCAACGACTGCGGGCGGCCGACGTATTCTCGGATTATCAGCCGGGGCTGAAGAAAGACGGACCGTCGTACCAGACGCAACATCTGACGGACGAACAGTACGCCAAGGTCGGCGACTTCGTCGTGTATGACGAGGGGACGCAGGCAGTTCGGGCCCTGACGCGCGACCAACTCGGCCCGCGGATGGAAGCAGATGGCGTGCAGCCAGCGCTTTCGTTCTCCGGCGAAATCAAACTGGCCGACGGCAGCACCGTGCGTGTGATCACCTTGTGGGACGCCTACCAGGTCCATCTGCGGGACTACGATCTGGACACGGTCTCCCAGATCACGGGTTCCGACAAAACGTTGATCGCCCGCATGGCGAAAGACATCTGGGACACGACGCAAGCCGGACACGCCGTGGCGATTCACGTGGGCGAAGGAATCAATCACTGGTTCCACGCCACGCTCGCCAATCGCGCGCAATACCTGCCGATCAT
>JALHLM010000612.1:0-2824 GCA_022844585.1 Pirellulales bacterium
AGCGGCTCTTCGCCGACTACACCGGAGTGGAGATCAAGAAGGGAGACCATCTGGCGGTCCTTTACAGCCCGCAACTTTTTGGTGCACAGGTGGAGTACATCGAATCGCGTCGGGCATTGGCCGCCGCTGGTGGATTAGCGGCCGTTCGTCAGGCCCAAGAGTCCTTGGCCGCTAATACACGCCAGCGACTGCGCGAATATGGCATGACGGATGAACAGCTCGCCGAATTGGAACGCTCCGGGAATGCTCAGTCGCGGCTGACGATCTATGCACCGCAAGGTGGCACCGTGGTGGAGAAACTGGCCGTCGAAGGGAACTACGTGAAGGCCGGCGATCCCATCTATCGGATTGCCGAGCTGTCGACCGTGTGGCTGATGCTCAAGCTGTTTCCCGAAGATGCCACACGCATTCGTTTTGGCCAAAAGGTGGAAGCGGTTGTGCAATCACTGCCCGGAGAAAAGTTAATTGGCCGGGTCGCGTTCATTGATCCCACCGTTGATCCCAAGACGAGAACCGTGGGCGTTCGCGTCGAACTGCTGAACGACGGTCGCTTACGCCCAGGCGATTATGCCGAAGCGCTGATCACTCTTCCCATCGGTCCCAAGGGAAACGTGTTTGACGCCGATCTGGCCGGGAAGTGGATCAGCCCGATGCACCCGCAAATCATTCGCGCTGAGCCGGGACCATGCCCGATTTGCGGTATGGATCTCGTCCCAACGTCCCGCTACGGATTCGCCAGCGAACCGGTTCCACAGAAGGCTTCGTTGTATGTGCCACGCCCCGCGGTTCTGATGGCCGGTGGCAACAGCGTCGTGTATGTCGAAGCGAAGCCCGGCGTGTTTGAAATTCGCCCGGTGACGTTAGGCCCGATCTTGCGCGACAAAATCGTGATTCTCGAAGGGCTGAAAGCGGGTGAAGAAGTCGCCACGGCCGGCAACTTCCTGATCGACTCGCAAATGCAGTTAGCCGGGAAGCCCAGCTTAATTGATCCGCTGCGAGCCATTGCCCGCAGCAAGGAGCGCAAGGGACCACTGGTCTTTGCAAGTATCGCGGTCACGTCGGTTGGCGGCGAAACAGGAAAGAATCTCGAAGAGCTTTATGCGGCTTACTTTCAAGTGCAACAAGCCCTGGCTTCGGACAAGAAGCCAGCAGCAGTTGCAGCACAATCAGTACATCAGTCCGCTGCCAAGCTCGCGGATGACCCGGCGTTTCCAGACGCGGCTAAAAAACTCGTCCAAGAAGTAGCTGTGAAGTCAGAACATCTCCACCACATGGATCTGGCGGAGGCTCGTAAGGGATTCAAACCCATCAGCCACGCCATTGTCACTCTTGCGTCGCAGGTCCGGAGTGAAAGTGCTCAAAATCCCTTCACGCACTTCTTCTGCCCAATGGTTCCCGGCGGCGGAGGCGATTGGCTCCAGCCGGATGACAAACTTCTCAACCCGTACTTCGGCAGTGAGATGTTGCGCTGCGGTGAAAAAGTGCAGGTGTTTCCCACGCAGGGTAAAGCTGAGACTAAGGACGATTCGCATAAACAGCATCAGGCTACCCCGGTGAAGAAAGGGGATGCCTAACGATGTTGCGAGCGGCGATTGATTTCTGCGTTCGGCAGCCGTTCCTGACTTTGTTCGGAGCGCTGATCGTTGCTGCAGTCGGCGGATACTGCGCGACGGTAGTGCCGATCGACGCCATCCCGAACGTCGGCGAAAATCAGGTCATTGTCTTTACCGAATGGCCCGGTCGTTCTCCCAAGGACGTCGAGGACCAGGTTACATACCCGCTCTCAGTTGCCTTGCTCACCGTCCCGCACGCGGAAAGCGTGCGCGGCAAGAGCATGTTCGGTTACAGCTTCGTGCAGGTTACCTTCGCGGATGGCACCGATTTCTATTGGGCTCGTTCACGCGTGTTGGAGCGATTGGGAACCGCAATCGCCACCTTGCCGGAAGGAGTCACGCCGACGCTTGGCCCTGATGCGACGGCTCTCGGCCAGATCTTTTACTATGTGCTCGATGGTCCGAAGGGGATGAACCTTGCCGAGCTGCGTTCGCTGCAGGACTACGTCATCAAATATGAGCTGCAATCGGTTCAAGGCGTGAGCGAAGTTGCCAGCGTCGGCGGCTACGTGCGGCAATATCAAATTGAAATCGACCCGGATGCGCTTCGCTTTCACGACATCCCGCTGGAACGGGTTATCGCCGCGGTGAAGGACTCGAACATCGACGTCGGTGCAAAGACAGTCGAGTCGGGTGGCATGGAATATGTCATCCGGGGTCGCGGCTTCATTGGCCAAAGTAAGGATACTCTGCAATCGCTGGCGGACATCGAGAAGACCGTCGTGGTTTCCCGCGACGGCGTGCCGGTGCGAATCCGCGATCTGGGACAAGTTCAATTGGGCCCCGACTTTCGTAGCGGAGCCATCGACCTCAACGGTTCCGAGGCCGTCGGTGGCGTGGTCGTGATGCGGTTCGGTGAGAACCCACGCGACGTGATTCAGCGAGTGCGCGACAAGATCAAGCAGATTGAGCCCGGCCTCAAGGGAGTCAAGGTCGTGGCGATTTACGACCGCACGGGGCTCATTAACGAAACGGTGGAGACGCTCACCGAATCGTTGCGCGAAGAGCTAATGATTACCGCGGTCGTCATTGTCATTTTCCTCCTGCACGTCAGGGCCAGCATCATTGTGGCCGTAACCTTACCCATGGCCGTGCTCATGGCCTTCATCGGGATGGTGTGGTTCAAGATTGACGCCAACATCATGTCGCTGGCGGGGATCGCCATTGCTATCGGCGAAGTCGCTGATCTGGGGATCATCATTTCGGAGAAC
>JALHLM010000612.1:2834-3218 GCA_022844585.1 Pirellulales bacterium
CATCTATCAACACTTGGTGGAATGGGAGTCAAGTCAGGCCGGAGGCGTTCGTTCCACCGATGGAATATTGCAACCGCGGGATACGCGCACGCGAACTGAAGTGATCATCGACGCCACGCACGAAGTAGCCCCAGCAGTGATGACGGGGGTCTCAACGACAATCGTCAGCTTCCTGCCAGTGTTCTATCTCACGGGACGAGATTACAAATTGTTCGCGCCGCTGGCTTGGACAAAGACGTTCGCCATGTTCGCGGCTCTCTTGGTCGCAGTGTTTCTGGTTCCCGCCCTTTGTCGGTTGCTACTCAGCAGTTCACGCTGGCCAGTCTGGCGGGGGTTGGTAGCTGCCGGTGCTGCGGGGGCGATGGGCATGCTCGCAACCGTCCT
>JALHLM010000613.1 GCA_022844585.1 Pirellulales bacterium
ACGCGTCAACGCGGAAATGATTGAAATCATTTCCCCGCGCGAAGTGAACATGCGCGTCTGGGAACGCGGCTCCGGCGAGACGCAGGCCTGCGGGACCGGGGCGTGCGCGGTGTGCGTCGCCGGCGTGTTGACCGGAAGAACCGAGCGTAAGCTACTGGTCCATCTGCCCGGCGGCGATCTCGAACTGGAATGGGCCGCCGACAATCACGTCTACATGACCGGCCCCGCGGTGGAAGTGTTTTCCGGGGACTGGCCGAACGAGTGACATAATCTCGGCACGGAGGCCGGTGGTGAAGATTAAAGCTCCTTGGGTGCATCAGCTCGGCGGTTTCCTCGCGGCGCACGCCGTGCGCGGCTGGATGAGCACGCTCGACTACCAGGGGGCGTTCTACGATCCCACGGTCGACCCCTCGCACGCTGCGTGCCAGGGACAAAAGATCTACGTCTTCTGGCACGAGTACATCCTGTTCCCGTTCTATTTGCGCGGGCACAACAACCTCGCCATGTTGCTCAGCCGGCATCAGGACGCCGAGATGTTGAGTCACGCCGCGCATCACCTGGGCTACGAGTTCGTACGCGGTTCGTCGCGCAAAGGGGGCGCGGCGGCACTGCGCGAATTGCTCCGTCGTAGCGGTCGAATGCACCTCGCGATCACGCCCGACGGCCCGCGCGGGCCGCGCCGCACTTTGGCGCAGGGGCCAGTCTATCTTTCCTCGAAGCTCGGACTGCCGCTCGTGGCGATGGGCTACGGGTTCGATCGCCCTTGGCGGATGCCGACCTGGGATCGCTTTGTACTGCCGCGACCGTACTCGCGGGCCCGGGGCGTCGTCAGCCCGGAAATTCAGATTCCGCCGGACCTCGACCGCGACGGGCTCGAGCATTACCGCAAGGAAGTCGAACGGTTGTTGAACCTGCTCACGGAAGAAGCGGAAGCCTGGGCCTGCTCAGGTCGTCGTCACGAAATTCAAACGCCCGCCTCGCCGACGCATCCAATGCGGCCGCCGTTTCGCATGGCGGCGAATTCGCTCGATGCGACGACACCTAAGATCGTTGATACGTTGCGGGCGGCGTAAGAACCAGTCCATGAAATTGCACCCGCGCGCACCGTCACTTGAACCTTGGCGCGCAGCCGGTTAGAACCGGGCAACGTTCCCGACCCCCTGCCGGGACTTCCCTCCACTTCGCCCCCGCCACGAGTACGCCTGCCATGCCGCGAGTGTTGGTTACGCCGTTCATGTTGCGCGAAGGGAATTGGCCGGCGCTGGAGATTCTGCGGGCCGGCGGCTGCGAGATCGTGTTTCCACCGGCAGGGCGCTCTTCGATGGACCCCAATACGCCCATGGAACTCCTCGGGAACGTCGAGGCAGTGCTGGCCGGCGCGGAGCCTTACACGCGCAGCATGTTCGCGGAGTTGAATTTGAAGGTGATCGCGCGGATGGGGGTCGGCTACGACGCCGTCGACGTGCCGGCCGCGACGGACCATCGCGTGGCGGTCACGATCACCCCGGGCACCAATGAACCGTCAGTGGCTGAAACCGCGATGGCGCTGCTGCTCGGCGTCGCCCGCGGATTCCCGGCGCGCGATCGCGAGGTCCGCAGCGGCGCGTGGAAGCGCCAATCGTTGCCGCGTTTGGCCGGGCAGGTGCTGGGGCTCGCTGGGCTGGGCCGGATCGGCCGCGCGATCGTGCCGCGGGCGCAAGCGTTTGGTCTCAAGGTCATCGCCTGCGATCCCTATGCGAATCAGGAATTCGTGTCGCAACACGGCATCGAGTTGGTCTCGTTCGACGAGTTGCTGGCTCATGCCGACATCGTGAGCTTGCACATGCCTTGCACGCCGGACACCGTCGATGTGATCAACGCCCGCACGTTGGCAAAAATGAAGCCCGGCGCGATCTTTATCAACACGGCGCGCGGCGGGCTCGTGGATGAACAAGCGCTGTACGACGCACTTAAGTCGGGTCATTTGGCCGGCGCAGGGCTCGACGTCTTCAAGGTCGAACCGCTGCCGCTCGACAGCCCGCTTTTGACGTTGGACAACGTCCTTTTGAGCCCGCACATGGGCGGCCTGGATCACGCTTCGCAAATCGCCATGAGTTCGCTGGCGGCGCAATGCATCGTCGACCTGCACCAAGGCCGCTGGCCGGAAGGCTGCGTGGTGAACGAATCGATCCGGCCGGACTGGAAGTGGGGCGGAGTTTGAAGTTTTTAGTGTTCAGTTTTCAGTGGGCTTGATTGGCGCTAAGTAGCTCCGCGGCGACTTTTTCGGGCGACTTTTCAGCAGCCAACGGGATCCAGCGACATTCCGCTAGGCTGCGGAACCAGGTGAGTTGGCGGCGGGCGAAGGCTCGGGTGCGGTTTTGAATGACTTCGATCGTCGCGGCGAGGTCGCGCTCGCCAGCGAGCTGTTCCAGGACTTCGCGGTAGCCCAGCGCCTGGCTCGCCGTGCGACCGAGCGTGACGCCGCGGGCTTGGAGCGCGCGGACTTCTTCGACCAGCCCGGCGGCGAACATCGCTTGGACGCGTTCGTTGATGCGGCGATACAACTCCGCGCGGGGCCAATCGAGCACGAACACGCGGCATTGCTCACGTGATTGCGGGCGGTCGAATTGTTGCTGCCACGCGCTCATCGGCTGGCCGGTCTTGGCCAGGACTTCGAGCGCGCGGATGATCCGTCGTGCGTCGTTCAAGTGGAGTTTCGCCGCGGCGGCGGGATCAACTGTTGCGAGTTGCGCGTGCAGCCACTCTGGGGATTCCGAGGCGGCGCGATGTTCCCATTCGCGGCGCAAGTCCCAATCGGCAGGTGGACCGACGAAGATGCCGCGCAACAGCGCCTTCAAATACAACGGCGTCCCGCCGACGAACAACGGCGTCTTGCCGCGAGTCAGAATCTCTGTGGCCGTGGCGCGCGCGGCGGAGACATACTCCGCCAGGCTGTATTCCTCGTGTGGATCGAGGATATCGATCAGGTGATGCGGCGCGGAACTTTGCTCCGCGCTCGTTGGCTTCGCGGTGCCGATATCGAGTCCGCGATAGAGCGCCATCGAGTCCAGCGAAATGATCTCCGCCGGCAGCGCCTTGGCGAGTTCGATCCCGATCGACGTCTTGCCTGACGCGGTGGGCCCGACCAAGAACCAGGATGCGCGCGGTACGCCACTTGGGAAGTGAGTGGCGTCGTCGGGCGGGATATCGGACATGGGGCGACGTGCTGGCGGTT
>JALHLM010000614.1 GCA_022844585.1 Pirellulales bacterium
CCCCTATATTGCTTTTGCCGGGGGGGGGCGGGGGCCCCACACGCTTCCGGCTCTACCGCGGAGTTTGCTTCTGAGTCAGCAAATACGCCAGCAAATGGTAGAACTCCGCCTCGGGAATTAACTCCGCGACGTTCGCCGGCATGGGGGAAAGCCCGACCTGGGCGCGCGCTTCGATGTCGTTGATATCAATGCGTTGCTCCTTGCCTTGACTATCGACGAAGATCAGCACCTGCCCTTCTTCGCGCAGCACGAGTCCGGTCAGCGATTGGCCGGCCGTGGTGTTGATGATCGTGGCGCGGAAGGCCTGGTCGACGTTGCGATTGGGATCGAGCGTGTCTTCGAGCAACCGCTCCGCGCCGCGGAGCCCGACGCCCGCCAGGTCCGGACCGACTTTGTTCCCTTGGTCCTCCAAGCGATGGCACGCGGCGCAATGCTTGGTGAACAACTGCTTGCCGAGCGCCGCGTCGTGCGGTTGTTGATCGAACGCCGCCAGTCGCACCGCGATCAATTGATTCACGCGCTCGTCGCGCGCGGGAATGTTTTCAGTCAGCTTGCTCAAACGCGCGGCAAAATCCGGCAGATTGTGATTACGCAACTGGCTCTCAATCACCGGCTCCTGCAGCAACATCGGCGAGGCCTTGCCGGCCGCGATGTTCGTCAACAGCAATTCGGAACCCTCCGGGCTGAGCACGAGCGCCAAGGCCAGCGCCTTGGCCAATCGCTCCGGCGCCGACGCGAGCGCCGTGGCCAGGAACTCTCGCCCAGCGCCGTCATTGGCCGCCGCGATGGCCAGCGCAGCGCGCTCGCGCACCGCGATCGGCACGTCATGGCCGAACAGCAATCGTTCGGCCAGCGCGAGCGTACGTCCAGCGTCGATCGCGGCGCAGGCATCCAACGCAGCGGCGCGCAACGCCGGCTCCATCGCCGCATCGTCGCAGACGCGGCTCAGCGCCTCATGCACCGTGGCGGAACGCAGCTCGCGCGCCAACTCGACGCCTTGCGCGGCCGTGTCCGGCTGACTTAGCAATATGCGCGTCAACCGCGCGCCCCAGGCCTGGAATTCCTCTGGAACATCACGCCCACGTTCGGAACAAGCGCGAAACGCCGCTGCGATCGCGCCGCGCTGCGAGTCTGCTGGCGTGGCTTCCAGTTCGGCGATCAAGCGTAGCGCCGCGTCAAGTTGCGTGTCCGACGCATAGCGCACGAGTTGATGGAGATACTCAGCATGTGCACCGCCATGCAGTTGTCCGGCGGAATGCAATTGCTCGCACCAGTGCAACAGATAGTCGGCCGCACCGGCCGTTGGCGTACCCAGGCTGAGCTCCGCGATGCGGGCCGCAATCTCCGGATCCTGCGCCAACGAGGCCGCCAGCACGTACATGCCCGGCGCCAACAGATGATCGCGCAAAGCCATGCGCACCGCGTGAATCAGATGCGTGTCGTGCGAATCGGCCGATTGCCAAGCCGCTAGCAGCGGTTTCAGGTTCGCCTTGGCGGGATGCCGCCCCAGGGCATCGGCCGCGGCGCGTTGTACAAAGGCGTCGTCGTCCTCGAGTCCGCCGCGGGCCAGCATGGCCACGTCTTGGCTGGCCCATTCCGGCCGCTCGGCCAACAACTTCATCACATGCACGCGCACCTCGCGCGCGGTGTCGTTGGCCAGCAAGCCCAATAATTCCGCCTCGCAGCCTTTCGGCGCACTCCGCTCGATGACCCACATCGCATGGACGCGTTGTTGCGCCGGTGCATTGCCGCGGCTCAGCAGTTCGAGCTGCCACAGCGCGTCCTCATCGAGTTTGCGACTCACCAACTGCTCCGTCGCCTGGCAACGCACCCAGAGGTTCAGATCGGCCAACATTGCGACCAGTTCATCGTTCGATGCGCTTGGCAAGTTTGGAACGGCGCGCGGCGCGGGCGCTTGCCCGTCGGCGCCCTTGTAGACGACGCGCCAAATCCGCCCGCGAAGCCGGTCGCGGCGCGGGTGCGTCAGCGGCACTTCGTAGTGGCCGATGATGCAGTTATAGAAGTCGGCGATATAAAGCGCCCCGTCCGGGCCGACCTGCACGTCTACCGGACGGAACCAAGGATCGTCGCAGGCAATGAAATCCGGCTGCTCGATCGCCTGGTACGTCGAGCCATGTTGATCCAGGCGATCGTGATTCACGCGCCCGGTGACCGGATTGCCGATGAACAGCGTATCGCGGTACTCCGGCGGAAAATGATCGGCCGCGTAATAGGCGATGCCGGCGATGCCCGTCGAGCCGTGATCGTGGTTGATCATCGTCGGCCCGAAACCGAGCCCGTCGTGCGGCTTGCCGAAGCTCGGATAATACGCCCCGCGCAGCAGCATGTACGCCGGCAGCGAGTGGCAATCCGACGAGTACAAATTGCCGAGCGGATCGAACGCCAGCCCAAACGGATTCACCTGGCCGTGCGTCCATTGTTCGATTCGCGATCCATCCGCGCGAATGCGGAACGTGTTGCCGGAGTTCATCGTGATGGAGTTGCCGTTCAAATCGCGCAGCGTGCTCGTGT
This sequence comes from Pirellulales bacterium, assembly GCA_022844585.1. Lineage (GTDB taxonomy): Bacteria > Planctomycetota > Planctomycetia > Pirellulales > JALHLM01 > JALHLM01. The sequence goes on from JALHLM010000614.1 coordinate 2,533, forward strand.
TGGCATACCCGTGACAGCAATAAATCCAGCCGTCGACCCAAGGGCGAAACGAGCTGCCCATGCCGTGCGTGTCGCGGTAGCCGAACTCGCGATACAGTTCCTGCGTTTCGTCCGCCTTGCCATCGCCGTCGCGATCCACCGCGCGCCGAATGGACGGGATGCTGTAGTACATCACCGCATCCGGCAGCGCCGTGATGCCGATGGGAATATTGAGTTGATCCGCGAAGCGCGTGAAGCGATCGGCGCGGCCGTCGCCGTTGGTGTCTTCCAGAATTTCCACCGCGTCGCGATGCGGCTGATCCTTGCCGGCGGGATAGGGATACTCCAGCGAATGCGTCACCAGCATCCGCCCCGCGGCGTCCCAGGCCAAATTGATCGGCTTGAAAATCTCCGGCTCGGCGGCCACCAACTGAATCTCAAAGCCCGGCGGCAAATGAAACTTGGCGAGCTGTTCCTCCGCCGACAACGCCTCGGTCGGCGCGACCAAATCCTGAGCCGCCAACGGCGCAGCCATCAACCCGGACAGAACCAATGCCGCCCAGCAACGCATATACATCTCCTACCCCCAAGCCAAATCACACCACTGTTGTGGCACGGTCTCCCGACCGTGCCACGGCGGGCCTGGCAATATCCGGGACTGGAGACCTTCGGTCGGACCTGTGGCACGGTCGGGGGACCGT
>JALHLM010000615.1 GCA_022844585.1 Pirellulales bacterium
TGGCGGTTCGCTTGGCGTCGGCATCCCGGGCGCCATCGGCGTGCAAATTGCTAATCCTGGCAAGACCGTGATCGGCGTCACCGGTGACGGCGGTTCGATGTACACGATTCAGGCCATCTGGTCCGCCGCGCGGCACAACGTCCCGGCCAAGTTCATCATCTGCAACAACCGCTCGTACCGGCTTCTGCAGTTGAACGTCTCCGAATACTGGCGCGAGATCAACGTCCCGCAGCATGAGTACCCGCTGTCGTTCGATCTGTCGAAACCGGCGATCGACTTCGCGGCGCTGTCCCGCTCGTTGGGCGTGGCCGCAGCGCGTGTCGAAACGGTCGATCAGATCGCCCCGGCGATCCGCGAAATGCTCGCCCACCAAGGCCCGTTCCTGCTGGACGTCGTGCTGGAAGGAAACATCCATCCGGATCACGTCGGCGTGCGTTGCGGGCAATAGGTCCGCGAAACATCGGAAGGATGGAACCACAAAGCACGCGAAAGATCGCGAAACGAGGAAACACAGCAAAGTAAGTTAGCCCCGAAAGGGGCGGCCGTTAGTAGCCAGGGGCGGCAGCCCCTGGGAAATGGCGGCGCAAAGAGAACCCAAGCCCCCACGGGGCGACCGTCATTCCACACCACGCAAAGCGACCAAACATGCGACTCCAAGGCAAAAAGATCGGCGTGCTCATTGAGAGCGATTTCTTCGAGAACGAAATCTTTTACTACCAATTCCGGTTTCCCGAAGAGGGCGCCGAATTGGTCTTCTTGAGCCGCCTCTGGGGAAACCCGGGCATCACGTTCCTGGGGCATGAACTGCGCGCCCCGTACTACTGCAATCGGTCGTTCGAGAATATGAGCGACGAGGAACTGAACTCCTTCGATTGCATCATCGTCCCCTCGGGCATGGTCTCCGATCGCCTGCGTTACACGGAGAGCGTCGATGAAATCCCGCCCGCGGTGGTATTCCTCAAGCGCGCCTTCGCCAACCCCGGCATCTTGAAGGGCATCATCTGCCACGGGCTTTGGCTCGTCGCGCCGGCGACGGAACTGGTCGAAGGGCGCCGTTTGGTTTGCCACAACAACTTGCACGGCGATGCCATCGCCTACGGGGCGCAGTTCGTCAATCAAGACGTGGTCGTCGACGGCGACCTGGTCACCGGCCGCACGGGACATCACTGCCACTTGTTCGCCCAGAAGATCATCGAGTTGCTCGCCAACGGCAACGAAGCCGAACGCATGGAAGGTCTATTGGCGTCCGCGATGTAGGAAATGACAAGACTCCACACTAGCCCGACGCGCAAGCGAGGGGGAGCGGACGACGCATTGGAGTAAACGTCTCACTCAGCACCGACGTCAACTCCCCCTCGCTTGCGCGTCGGGCTAGTGTGAGTTGAGTTCAAGCAATTTCGACAACGCACGAAACAGCATATTCTTTCGGAGATCGATCGCTATGGCCACTGCCACGATGCCCGACTTGCGGGAAACGATGTTCAACGTCGGCCAATACAAGACCGACGAGCGCGGTCTCCGCGTGCCGTTCGAAGTTGAAGCGGGGCGGACGCATCCGCTGGGCGCCACGCCCGACGCCGACGGCGTCAACTTCGCGTTGTTCAGCGAACACGCCACGAGCGTTGAACTGCTGCTGTTTGACGATCACGACGACGTCGAACCGATTCAGGTCGTGCATCTGACGTCGAACAACCACAAGACGTTCCACATCTGGCATTGCTATGTCCGCGGACTGCGCCCCGGCATGCACTACGCCTATCGCGTGGACGGCCCGAAAGAGCCGCACTTGGGGCACCGCTTCGATCCGGACAAGCTCCTGATCGATCCCTACGCCCGCGGCAATACCAAGACGCTCTGGAAGCGCGGCGACGCCTGCGGACCGGGCAGCAACCAGGCCACGTCGATGCGCAGTGTGATCATCGACACCGAGGACTACGACTGGGAAGGCGATCGCCCGCTTAATCGCCCGATGAGCGAAGCCATCATCTACGAACTGCACGTCGGCGGCTTTACCAAGTCGCCCACGTCCGGCGTCAACAACGCGGGCACGTTCCAGGGGATCATCGAAAAGATTCCCTACTTGAAGGAACTTGGCGTCACGGTCGTCGAGCTGTTGCCGGTCTTTGAGTTCGACGATCAGGAAGTGCTGCGCTACGCCGACGGGCGCGCCCTGCGCAACTACTGGGGCTACAGCACGATGGCGTTCTTCGCGCCGCACCCCAGCTATTGCGTAAACCCGGAGTCCGGGCAGCACGTGCGGGAATTCCGCGACATGATCAAGGCCCTCCACAAGGCCAACATCGCCGTGGTGCTGGACGTGGTGTTCAACCACACCGATGAAGGCAACCACCAGGGCCCGACGTTCAGCTTCAAGGGGATCGACAACAAGAACTACTACCACCTCGTCCCCGGCAACGAGCAGTACTACAACGACTACACGGGCTGCGGGAACACGTTCAACTGCAATCATCCGATTCCGGAAAAGTTGATCGTCGAGTGCCTGGAGTACTGGGTCAAGGACCTGCATGTCGACGGCTTCCGCTTTGACGAAGCTTCGGTGCTCACGCGCGACATGAACGGCGCCCCCACCGACTATCCGCCCGTAATCTGGCACATCGAGCTGTCGGAAGTGCTGGCCGATACGCGGATCATCGCCGAGGCCTGGGACGCGGCGGGCTTGTACCAGATCGGCTACTTTCCCGGCTATCGCTGGGCGGAATGGAACGGCAAGTATCGCGACGACGTGCGTCAGTTCGTCAAGGGCGAACCCGGGTTGATCGGCGGCGTGGCGGCTCGTATGGCCGGCAGCGCGGACTTGTATCAATCGCGCAATCACCTGCCAGTGAACAGCGTGAACTTCATCGATTGCCACGATGGTTTCACGCTCAACGACCTCGTTAGCTACAACTGGAAGCACAACGAGGCCAACGGCGAAGGAAACAACGACGGCAACAGCGACAACATGAGCTGGAACTGCGGCGTCGAAGGGGAAACCGACAACGCCGACGTCGAGCGCCTGCGCGAGCAGCAAATCAAGAACTTCGCCGCGATTCTGATGCTCTCGCGCGGCGTGCCGATGTTCGTGGCCGGCGACGAATGCCGCCGCACGCAACGGGGCAACAACAACGCCTATTGCCAGGACAACGAGCTGAACTGGTTCGATTGGACGTTGCCGCAAAAGAACCAATCTTTGGTCCGCTT
>JALHLM010000616.1 GCA_022844585.1 Pirellulales bacterium
TCGATCGCGTCCCCTTCATAGAACCAAAGCCGCCCGCGGGCCGTGACGGTTTCTCCCGGCGGGCAATCCGGGAATTGCGGGTCGCTGTGCAAGCAGGGACACGGGGCGTTGCCCCACGTGCGTTGGTTGGGCGTCCAGGCCATGATCACCCAGCGATTGCCGTCGGGCGAACGGCAGCAGGCGTAGTCGCCGCGGAAGAGTTTGTTGTCGTTCGTTTGTTCGGCGAATCCGTCCAGTCCCTTGAGCATCGCGCACATTTGCACGCGCAAGTCGCTCAGCGTTTCGTCCGAGCCGTTTTGCAGGTGGCATTCCATCGCCACGCCGTCCGGCTCCGGCGTCACGCGCGCGCCAAACGTCACGCCGTTCGGCAGGCGACGGTCGATTTCGAGTTTTCCGTCGTCGAGCCGGCGCCATTCGAGTTTTTCGAGCTCGATTTTTTGCTTCGTCCACATCGTGTCGATGTGCGAATGGGCCAGGTACAGCAATCCATGCTGGCACCAGATCGCCTCGGGCACGTCGATCACCACGTAACTGCGATCATCCCACGGAGCGAACACGCTCACCTTCGTCTCGCGCTGCGGCCGCACGGCCCCGTCCAAAAACCCGATCCGCGGATGTCGCCCGCCTGGATATGGGAGCACCTTCACGTTGCCGCCGGCGACCTGGGGCGATGGCTCGCGCTGAATGCCCAACCGCTCCGCGGAAGCATCCACTTCCACCGGCGAAAGCCCCGTCGCGGCCGCTGCTTCCTCGGTGGTGAAGCGGTGATCGCCGAGCATAGTGGTGAGCCAAAAACGCAACTCCGCATCGTCGGCCAGCGGGCGCGGATCCGCTTGATCGACGATTGCCGTTGGAGGCGACTGTGCATCGGAGGACGAAGAGTGATTCGCCCAGCAGCACGCAATGACGAGAAGAATTCCGAGAAGCCGCGTTGTGGTGTTCATGGCAGATGGTTGTAAGCCACGGTCGATTCGTTGTCAAAACAAGGGACTAGGCGAAGCTGGGCGAAGTCGGCCGCGCGGATTCCTCTGGGTCGGCACGCCGGCACTCTCTAGAATCCTCGCCGCGCCGGACGGCCGCCCGCAGAACTTCCCTGAACCGAGGTCCGAACCATGCCGCTTCGACCACCGCGACGGCTTGTCTACCTGCTGATTCCGCTCAGTTGGGCGACCGGTTGCAACACGCCGCCGTCGCTCGACATGCCGGATTTCACCGACCCCGGCCCCGCGGCCTACCAGCAGCGCCGCGCAAATCGCTGGGACATTTATCCAGAGACTGACAGCACGGCGTCGATGGACGGCGCGCGGCCGCGGGAATTCGTGGCCTCGAATCCCGAACCGACGCGCGCCCGCTGGTCCTTCTGGCCCTTCTCCGGGCAGTAGACTGAGTCCCCTCGATCGCTGGCCCGTTCCGGCCAAGTGGTATAATCGCAAGACAGCAGTTGGCACACCCGGAACGAGCGATGCGGCATTCACCAACCCGAAGCGCCAGCGAGGGGGCGAGGACGACCCACGCGAGTAAAACAGCGCGCCGAGCGACTGCGTCACCTCCCCCTCGCTTGCGCGTCGGGCTAAATGCGCACGCAGAACAAACTAAGCGATGGGTGCCACTGGCGGCTTGTCCGCCAGTGTGGTATCGGTCTCGATGGCCGGCCCAACTCCAGCACTGGCGGACAAGCCGCCAGTGGCACCCCGCATCAAACTTTCTGCGGGTGTATTTAGTGTTGGCGTTTGTGTTAGTCGCTGCGACGTCCGGACGGGCTGCCGAACCTTCCCGGGCAAGCTATCGCGAGCGTCTGGAAACCCTCGCCACGGATTGCGCGGACCAGGGCCTGACCGACGAGGCCGCGGCGATTCGCGCCTGGGCCGCGCCGCGCGACCCGCAGTGCTTCTATCCAGTCTTACCGGAAGCGCTCGTGCCGCTGAATGCAAGCGCTGGCGATGAAAACTCTTGGCCCGCACGCTTCGCCAAGTTGCGCGGCGAGCGCGCCGACGAGCTGTATGAGCAAGCGAAACAGGCCGCGGGCACCGGGCGTTCGGGCGAAGCGTACCAGATGCTGTGGAACACGCTGCGCGAAAACCCGGATCATGCGCTTGCCCGCAAATCGCTGGGTTACACGCTGATCGATGGCGCGTGGTGGACACGCTTCGAAGCGGAAAAGCACCGCGCCGGCCAGGTCTGGCACGCGCAGTTCGGTTGGCTGCCCAAGGACCACGTCGCGCGCTATGAAGCGGGCGAGCGCTATTACTTGAAAGGCTGGATCTCCGCGGAGAAGGAAGCGGAGTTGCGCTCGGACCTGGCACGCGGTTGGCTCGTGCAGACCGAACACTACTCGATTCGTACGAATCACAGCCTGGAAGCGGGCGTCAAGTTGGCGACGCGATTGGAACGACTGCACGCGGTCTGGCGGCAATTGTTCGTGACCTACTACGCCTCGCCACGGCAAATCGCCGAGGCCTTTGTGCGCAAGCCGCTGGCGACGCCAGCCCGGCGACTGCAGGTCGTCTACTACCGCGATCGTGGCGAGTACATGGCGGAGCTACGCGCGCACGCGGCGCAGATCGACATCACGACCGGCTTCTATCTGGGCGAAAAGGAGACGGCCTATTTCTTCGCGGCCGAGGAAGAAGACGTCGCCACGCAATACCACGAGGCGACCCACCAACTCTTCGGCGAAAGTCGGCCGACGGCCCGCGGCGTCGGCGCGGACGGCAACTTTTGGATCATCGAGGGCATCGCTTGTTACATGGAATCATTGCGCGAGCGTGACGGCCGCTGGATCACCGGCGGGCTCGACACGGTCCGCCTGCTGGCCGCGCGACAACGCTACACCGACGACCAGTTCTACTTGCCGCTGGCGGATTTGACGGCGCTCGGGATGAGCGAGTTGCAGCAGAATCCGAAGATTCGCAGCATTTACAGCCAGTCGACGGCCATGACGCACTTCTTGCTACATGGCCTCGACGGCAAGTACCGCGAAGCGGCGATGCAATACATTCTCGCCGTCTACACGGGGCGCGATCGCCCGACCACGCTCCGCGAGTTTACCGAAACCGAGTACGAAGACCTCGACCGGCAATACGCGGAATTCATCCAGCAAGTGCCATTGCCGGGCAAATAAGCGCCGATAGCGCAGCGTTAGAGCCGGAAGCGGGGGCGCCCCGCGGGCCACGGGCACCCCCTCGCGTTCACACCCGC
>JALHLM010000617.1 GCA_022844585.1 Pirellulales bacterium
GAAATGTACGGCTCGATCACCACAGGATCTCGATTCGCCACCTTGATACGGAGCTTCTCTCCGTCCCGCAAGTCTTGAACAAACGTCATTAACAGCGGCCAGTCCAGCTCCTCGATACCCTCGCCGAAACGATGCGTCTTCTTGAGCCGTTGAGCCGACTCGGACGGCTCGTATTCCGCGTCCTGGTTCGTGACCGCTGGTCGTTTCGCTTCTTCTGTGTCCTCATCGGCCGGGATCGCCTCGACCCATTCGATCTTGTCATTGAGCTTTAAACCGGCTTTTTCCGCGCTACTGTCCGGTTCGATCGCCTGGATGTTGTTGACCACTTCGCAGACGATCCCCAACGCTGGCACAGAAATGCCTTTCTCGGAAAACGATTGCGCACCTTCAAAGGCGGTGTGGGCACGCGGCGTGATCTCCACGTCTAACTTTTCCCCATCCCGTTGCACCTTGAGCATGACGGGCGTGCCGGCCAATTGCCGCATCATTTCCGGCAGCTTCATCGGGTCGATGTTGTCGTGGCCATTGACCGAAACGATCAAGTCGCCGGCCTGCAACCCGCGCGCAGAGATGGAAGTTCCTGTGGCGGCCTCGCCCACGGCGGCCTTCGCAGCCACATCCACATCCGCGGCGGGGGAATCATCCTGCACGGCGCGAACCGGACCCAGTCGCATCTGAATGCCCAGCGTCCGCAGCGGCGCGGGATCAACCGACGTCGTGATCTCTTCGATGGTCTCGGAACCCGGCTTCTTGCGTTGCACCGTGACTTGCAGTGTTTTCGACGCTTCATCGGCCAACACGCGTTGCACATCGACGTAGCTGTTGATCGGCGTCTCGCCGATCCGCACGATCTTGTCCCCCTTCGCAAAGGGCGGCGTCGCCTTACCTGCCGGCGAACCTTTGGCGACGGGCAATTCGTCGTGCAACTGATTGACGCTGGCCATCAGCACGCCGATCATCGGCATGATGTCTTTGGTATTTGCCTGCACGATCGCCTCGCGAACGTCCTTCTCGCCGGCGCGGACGAAGTGAATCCGTGCGCCGCCGTCATGGTCGCCGAGCGCAATTTTGCTCTTCAAATCGTCGAAGCGCTTCACCGGCTCGCCGTTGATCGCCACAATCGTGTCGCCGGGCAGCAAGTTCGCTTTCCACGCTCCGCCCCCGGGGATGGTGCCGCCTACTTTGCACGGCGAATCCTCCACGCCGATGCCATACGCGACCGAGGCGACCACGACGGCGAAGATCAAATTCATGATCACGCCGGCTGAGATAATCGCCATCCGCTGCGGTACCGTCTTGGCCATATAGCTGCGCGGGTCGTAGGTCGGCTGTTCGACGCCGCCTCCCTGATCGAGACGCGCGCGCTCAATCTCGGCCGCCGCCGAACTGGGATTGTCATCCTGCCCGAGCATCTTCACGTACCCGCCGAGCGGAATCATGCCGATGCCGTATTCGGTTTCGCCCCACTGGAATTTCACCAGCGGCTTGCCAAAGCCGATATAGAACTTCTCGCACTTCACGCCGCACCACTTGGCGACCGCAAAGTGCCCCAGTTCGTGGATGAAAATCACAGCGCCCACGCCGAGCGCCGCCAATACGGCGTAGCCGATATTCGCGCCCCACGCCGCCCAGTCAATGCCCGACGACGTTTGCGCCAGCAACAGGTTCATGCACATGCCCAACGGACTACCTCCTCGCGAGCCCAACGGTCCAGCCGGATCAAATCGTCCAGCGTCGGGTTGGGATCAAAGTCGTGATGGCCAAGCACGCGTTCGCATGCCGGCACAATTTCGTTGAATCGCAATTCGCCTTCCAAAAACCCGGCCACGGCGGCCTCGTTCGCGGCGTTCAACACCGCCCCCGCCGTGCCGCCGACCCGAGCCGCCTCGCGCCCCAGCCGCAACGCCGGGAAGCGCTCCTCGTCCGGTGGTTCCAGCGTCAAACTGGTCGCCCGCGACCAATCGAACGGCGTGGAAACCTGCTCCCGTCGCTCCGGATAGTTGAGCGCGTATTGGATCGGCAATCGCATATCCGGGCAACTCATTTGCGCGACGATCGAGCCGTCCACGAACTCCACCAGCCCATGGATCAACGACTGTGGATGGATCACCACGCCAATCTGGTCCACGTCCAAGTCGAACAGCCACCGGGCCTCGATGATCTCCAGCGCCTTGTTCATCATGGTCGCCGAGTCCACCGTAATCTTACGCCCCATCGTCCAAGTGGGATGGGCCAAAGCTTCTTCGACCGTCACATTCGATAATTGTTCGCAAGAATGCCGCAGGAACGGTCCGCCACTGGCGGTCAGGACAATCCGTCGCACTTCTGCCCGACGTCCGGCCTGTAACGCCTGCCACACCGCGCTATGTTCGCTGTCGACGGGCACAATCGTCGCCCCGGTCCGGCGCGCCAACGCCGTCACCAGGCCCCCGGCCATCACCAGCGTCTCCTTATTCGCCAAGGCGACCGTCTTCCCAGCGGCGAGCGCGGCCCAAGTCGCATGCAGCCCGGCACTTCCGACTATTGCCGCGAGCACCACGTCGACATCCGGCGACGCCACGGCGTCGATCACCGCGTCCATCCCTTGCTTGACCACACAAGCGGGGGGGATACCAGCCCAGTCGAACGCTCGGGAGGCCGTTTCGTCCGTCCCCACGATCCAAGCCGGGCGAAAATGCTTAGCCTGTTCGACCAGCTCCGCCAACCGCGAGTGCGCCGTCAACCCGACAGCCTGGAGCCGCCCCAGTGACGCCGCGATCACTTCCAGCGCGCTGCCGCCGATGCTGCCCGTGGCGCCGAGAATCGCGATTCGCTGAGGAGACTCAGGCATTCAACACGTCGTCGCGGCGCGCAACGTCAGTACGGCCGGCCAACAGGAACAAGGGACAGACACGCAGTCACGCCCGGCATTCTAAGAATATCCGTCAATCCCGACAATCCAACTCCTTGCGCGGCAGGCACTAAGGGGGGAATGCGGGAACTCGATTGTTGTTCGAGCGAAGTTACGTCCCTACGATAGGAGTTACCGCGAATTCACTCGCCTGGCGAACCTCTAAGATGGGAGCGTCGCCTCGCCCCGTTCGAACTCAGCAACTTTGTGGTTCCATGAAAGAAAACGGCAATTCCGGCAAGCCCAGCGATCGCAAAAACAACTCGGTCAACGGCAACGTGGTCTGGTATCTGTTGGCC
>JALHLM010000618.1 GCA_022844585.1 Pirellulales bacterium
AAGCCTCGAGACGTTTTGGGTGCTCGCCGACGACGAAGGCACCGCCGTGGGGTTTATGGGGCTGACCGGCGACGAGATTGACTCGCTGTTCATCTCGCCCCTATTCCACCGGCATGGCGGCGGGCGGATGTTGGTGCGGCATGCCGAAGCAATCGCCAAAGGCCCGCTGCGCGTGAGCGTAAATGAGCAGAACCCCGGCGCGTTGAAGTTCTATCAAGCCTGTGGGTTCGAAATCGTGGGGCGATCCGAACTCGATGGACAACGACGGCCCTTTCCCATCTTGCACATGCGCCAGCAGATTGCTCGTAGCGTGGAATAACCCTCGTTCACCGACGCTTGTGGTGCGCAAAAAACCGCGGCGCGACCGCTTCCCGATTTTGCCGTCGGGTCGCTTCCGCGCCGCGTTTCGTTGGGCGAGAGGGAGCGGTCCCTCAGCGTCCCCTGCGTGCGGGCCGCGCTGCGATGGCGCCTCCCATCGTCAACGCGATCGCCAACAGGCCGAAGGTCGATGGTTCCGGAACCGCGGTCAACCCGTGAATGACGCCGGGCACCTCACCCACGAAGGTTCCTGCACCGGAGGTGAGATTGATCGAATACAAACCGGACGTGTTCCCGCCGGCGTTGAAAATGGCGAACGCGTTGCCGGACGCGGAGACGTCGAAGCCGCCGATGTCGGTGGCGTCGAAGCCCAACGGGCCGAGCGTGCCGAGCGTGCCGGCGTTGTTCGCTTGCGTGACGAGGATATCCAGGTCCGTGTCGATCGCGCGCAGTTGCGTGGCCAGCGTGCCGGCTACGTTTCGATCGTAGGCGTGATGTACGACGTGCGGATCGGCGCCGGCGTTCACGTCGCCGACGGGATAGAAGACCGGCGTGGTGGCGGCGACATTGGCGTCGCCGGTGATCGGATTCGCCACGAAGTTTTGATTCGCGTCGCTGACGATGCGGATGCGATCAATCTGCGGATTGAAGTCGAAGCCAAAGCTCGTTCCATCGAGCGGATTGGTGAAGCCAGCACCGACGACCGTCGCGAAGCCGGTGTTCGGTCGAATCGTCAACACGCGATTCTGATTGCTGAGCGCGAACAATTCGCCGGTGGCAGGTCGGCGGTCGATGGCCCACAGCGATTCGCCGTCGGCCAGGCCGGTGATGGCCACATTGCTGACTGTGCCAGGCGAGGCACTGTCGAAGATCACCAGATTCTGTCCATTGGGCGTGCCGGCGAGACCGACCAGTTTTTCGGCGTTCGCGATCTCGCCCGATACACCCATCAAAACAAGCGCCGTCAAGGCGCAGAACCAGCGCAGTCTCATCTCTGTTGCTCCAGGTATGCCGATGTTGCCCCTGTCGATGCGCAGTGCGATCGCAAACCAAGAGTTGTCTTGGTCAGTACCGCTGACACCGCGCCCGCAGGAAGTTACGAACGCCGTTTAGCAACAGATTCATGTTTTCAGAAAGAGCCGAGGATTTGACTCAAGTCGCCGATTGTCGAACGTGCAACGCAACGGCGATTGCTTGACCGCTTTCCGCGCGACGTTTAGTCTGGAGGAGTTCTGAAATCCGCCCACCGCGGCGTGGAACTCGGCGTTGCTTCGGACATGTTGCCTCAATCTCTCGTCAGACGTTGTTTGCTGCTGGCGGCGCTCTGCGTCGTCGGCTTCGCCATCGGCACGAGATTGATGATGTTGACTGCTCCCCCTGAGACGGACTGGCAGGCGTTGCAGGCCGCCACGCTGCTTAAGACTCCAAATCCTGAATTGCAGCCGGAGCAAGTCGTCGCTTTGCAGGTGGCGGCGCTGCGGGCGTTTCGCACGCGCGACGCCGCGCTGTTGCAATGTATGGCATTTGCTTCGCCGTCGAATCGATCGGTTACTGGAAGCCCGGCCCAATTCGCCGCAATGGTCCGCGGGCCCAAGTACCGGGCGTTGATCGAGTGCGAGAAATCGCTGATTGGCAGCCCATCGATCATGGGGGATCAGGCGATGGTACTGGTCACCGTGATTGACGCGTCGCACCGAGCCAGCGTGTTCCGGTTTTTCCTGACGAAGCAATCGAACCCGCGATATCAGAACTGCTGGATGACGGACTCCGTGACGCCCGACGCCGAAGCGCCGGCGACGGACGATTCAGACGCTGACGTGGTCCGCCACACCTTTCCCGGCGAATGCGGACGCCTCGTTCGCGGCCACGCATGACCACATCGTTCGACGAAGCGCCGACCGATGACGAGCTGATGGCGGCGATTGCGCGCCGCGATACGGCGGCGTTCGAGACGTTGTACGATCGCTATTCCCCGTTGTTATATGGACTTTGCCTGCGCATTTTGCGGCAACATGGCGACGCTGACGCTGTCTTGACTGACGTTTTCTGGGAGATTTGGCAAAAGGCCGAACGGTTTGATCCGAATCGAGTTACCGCCCGTAACTATCTCGTGACCGTGACGCGCAGTCGGGCAGTCGATTGGCTGAGGGCCGCCGCGACGCGAACGCGGAAGGAAGACGAGGCGGGGGATCTGCGGTCCAACACGGGCCGCCAGCGGGACGCCGACACGGATCCCGCCTTTCAGCTTTCGCTACGGGAAGACGGCCAGCGCGTGCGTATCGCTTTGGCCGAGTTGTCCGACACGCAGCGCGCAACGCTGGGATTGGCGTTTTACGAAGGTCTCACCCACGTGGAAATCGCGGCGCGGCTCGAGATTCCCTTGGGTACCGTCAAATCAAGCATCCGGCAAGGATTGATCAAGCTGCGCAACGCGTTGGCGCCGAGCTTCGCGGAAAGGAACCGATGAACTGCGCCGATTGCGAACGCCTGTTGCCGGATTTCGTCTCGGGCGGACTTACGCCCGCGGAAGCGGCCGACGTGCGGCGTCATCTCGCGACTGATTGCCGGCAATGCCACGTGGAACACGAGCGCTGGCGCGAATCGTTTTCACTCCTCGCGCTGGCCACGCCGCCGGAAGTTCCGCCACCCGGCTTAAAGCGCGCTCTGATGGATCGCGTGCGAATGAGTGCGGCGAATGTCTCGGATGGCGATCGCATTTCCGTTGCACAGCCGCGCTCTCCCGAGCGGCGAGTCAATTGGCGCGCGTTCGTCCCTTATGCCGCGGCGACGCTGTGCGCTGTGATGGCTGGCGTCGCGGCCGTGCGATTGGCGGATCGCCAGGTGGCGAATCAGGCCAC
>JALHLM010000619.1 GCA_022844585.1 Pirellulales bacterium
CGGCACCTTGTACATGCTGGGCGTGATGGACAGGTTGCCCACGTCCATCAGCGCGAGCGTGTAGCCGTCGGGAGGCGACTTCACCATGGCATCCACCCCGATATTTCCGTTCGCGCCGGGACGAGAGTCGGCGATGACGGGTTGGCCCCAGGCTTCCGTGAGCCTGGCGCCGATCATGCGGGTAAGGATGTCGGAGGTGCCGCCCGCCGGGTAAGGAACGATCACTCGAATCGGTTTGGCAGGCCAGTTCGCGGCGGGAGCTTGCGCCGCTGCGTCGTCGATACTCGTGAGCGGACTCGACGCCAGCAGGAAGATGATCGACGCCACCGTTCCAGAACGGTGAGCCGTGCCGCGGCAGGCGGCGGTCGCTTTCGAAATCATCGTCGGGCCAGTCCTCGGAATTCGATGTGGTTGCGTTGCGGCCGGATCGGCGTACCCGATCTGGCTGCCAGGCGAGCGCGCCATGCACAAGACATGCGACAACGGGCTTGCGGCATGATGGTACATCAACCTGACAGACTCACCACGCAAGCCGGCTGAGCGTGCGGTTCGGTCAAGGCGCCTGGTCGCAGGCCGGTGTGTCGGCGCAGTTTACACGCGGTTTGTTCAGTTCCTTGCCTGCTTGTAAAAATTTCTTCCGAATCATGGTCATGTGCGATCGGTGATCGGTGTTGGTTCGGCTTTTGCCGTGTCGAGGGTTCTAGGCGTAGCGATACGCTCCGGGCTATTTGCGTGAGGACTCGTATTGCATGTCGCCCCTGCCTCGATCATTGATGATTCGGGAGTCCTCGTTGAAAATCGAGACCGCGTTGATCGCATCCGGCCTCGTCGCCACGATCCTGGCAGGCAGCTCGGCTTTTGCCGTAAGCGCGACGACCTCCATGTTCGGATTCCAAATAACGCCGCTCAGCCTGATGCAGTTCGATCCGGTCCTGGGGACGCTCGTCGGCATCCAGTTTCGAACCGGGATCAGCAGCTACGAAATCAGTGTGTCGCCGGATCATGCGTCACTCGCTGATTTTCTAGAGCAAAACCATCCTGGCGAGAGTTTTTCTTCTGCCTTTCTGACCGGTGGGCATTAACGGGCGGATTTGGGGCTATTACCAGTTCGCTGTTCCCGTGACCGTTTCCCTGACCAATGGCGGGACAGTAGAGAAAGACCGATTTACTTCGCAATGCCTCGGGCCGACAACGGTCTATGTCGATTACATCGATCAGGCTGCGCCCGTCCCGGAGCCAGAGGCATGGGGTCTGATGCCTGCCGGTCTGGCATTGGTCGGAGCAGCGGCGCGACGACGGCGCAGGTGAAGGCTGCACAACGAGCATCTGCACTGAGGGGAGAAGGGGGCGGAGAGCCTCCTTCTGGTTTGTTGCAGGCAATCTCATGCCTGGCTAAGGTTCTTTCGCGTGTGGCGCCGATTTCGACACTTTTTCGCTGATCCTTCCCCGATACCGTTAGACACTTCGTCAATGAATCTCTGACTCAGGGGTCAGGCGCCTCGGTTCGTGTTGCGAACGTACTGCTCCACTTGCGAAACGCGCGCGATTGGCTGAGCCATGACGTCTGCCTGTAGGAGGCCCGCGATGCAACACGACTTGGTAATGAAGAACGGTACAGAATTCGATGCCTGCCGATATCGACGCGGTTAGCCGTGATGCACTGCAAGCACGGCCTGCACCGCTGGCCGCGCCTGCATGCGCTTGAAGTGATCATGCACCTTGGGAAATTTCGCGATGTCGACGCCATCGGCTTCGAGCCAGCCGCTGATGGTGTAGAGATACGGGTCGCAAACGCTGTAGGCAGCGCCCATCACCCAAGGACCATTGAAAAAATCGTTTTCGATCAGCGTAAAGCAGTCGCTCATGTTCTGCGGCACCTTGGCCTTCATGGTTTCCTGCGCCGCGGGATCATCGGACCAGCGCGAGGCGCGCGGCCGGTGCGCGTGCGCCGGATGCACGGTGGAACACAGATAGCTGTTGAAAGCCTGTGCGTTGGCGAAGTCGAACGGGTCGGTGGGTGCGAGCTTCGCTTGCGGATGCGTCTGCGCGATCCACGCCAATATCGCCGGCGTTTCGGTGATGATGCCGCGATCGGTGATGAGCGCGGGCACGCGGCCCTTGGGATTCACTTTGAGGTATTCGGGATTGCGTTGATCGCCTTTGGAGAAATCGAGTCTCGCGGTTTCGTAGTTCGCACCGGCTTCTTCCAGCGCGATATGCGATGCCAGCGCGCAAGTACCGGGCGCCCAGAATAGTTTCAGCATGGTTGGTCTCCTTGGTTGGTTGTTGCCCCGGTCGGGCCTTGATCCAGCTTGCCCTGGAAGTGGTGTGATCACCCCAGTTGCACATCGCGTGCTTTCGCCGAGCGCGCACATTCTACTCGCCGCACTTCGAACTCAAGGGACACGCGCCGGTCGCTGCACGCCAGATCTCGAATCCGGTAACTGCGTCGGTCGTATCCCGCAGAGGCAAACGCGTCACACGATGCCTTCGCGTTTCATGCGTTGCGTTTCCGCCGTGGGCACGCCGCAGAGCTCGGCTAGCACGTTCTCGGTATGCTCGCCCAGCATCGGAGGCCGCGTGATGCTCACCGGCGAAGCAGAAAGCTTCAGCGGGCAACCCACGGTCTTGAATTTTCCGAGCGGCGGATATTCGAGCTCGTGAATCATGTCGCGCGCGTTCAGGTGCGGATCGGCGAGCACTTCGGCGGTGTCCTGGCATGCGCCCGCGGGCACGCCGGCATCACCCATGCGCTGCATCGCTTCGAACTTGCTCCGTTTCGATGTCCACTCGGCGACGATGGCATCGAGCGCGGCGCGATTTTCCCAGCGATCATTCGGCGATTTGAAAAGCGGATTGTGCTCCAGGTCGGGCCGTTCCAGCACCTTGCACACCGCACTCCACATCTGCGGCGGGGCGTAGATGTAGACCCAGTCGTTCGGGCCCCCGGGCGCGCACGGATAAGTCGTGCCGGGCACGGTCTTGCCGAGCTGATTGCCGGTACGCACCGGCACGCCGCTGCGCTGGTGTTCGCGCAGGCTGATGCGGATGAGGTTCAGTACCGCCTCCTGCATCGATACTTCGACATGCTGACCGAGGCCGGTCGCATGACGCTGGTTCAATGCGGCGAGGATGGCGATTGCCATGTGCATGCCGGTGCCGCTGTCGCCGATCG
>JALHLM010000620.1 GCA_022844585.1 Pirellulales bacterium
GGTCGCGGTTCGTCGGCCGGCGGCATCTCACCGGCCTTTACCCGGTCATGAATCTTGACCCAGCGAGCGAAGTTGTCCCGGTCATCGGCACTAAATGTGATCGCGCCGAAATCAAGGTTTCCGTTGGGATCGTCGGCGTTGTGACATGCCAGGCAATGGTTCTCGAGAAACGCACTAGCGCCTGCAAACGGCTCGGCCGCCAGTCGTGTCGGCATCGACCAGCATGCCGTGATCATCGCGAGGGAACAAAGTCTGGCCACACTCTTATCCTAACGGTTCAGTGCACATCATCATTTCGATTCGACCGACTTGTGTCCCAGCACTTCGAGCATCTTTACTCCGTATCGCTTACCGAACTCTCGGGAGCCCTCTGAATTGAAGTGCAGCCGATCATGGGTTGTGCAGCCAGCCGAGGAAATGACATAAGAATTGGGAAGCGTCTTGGGCAGCTCGGCCATAATCTCGTTGAAGCCGGCGCAGCGGCCCTCCTGATCCGCGTGCACAAGCTCGCCGGCGAGCAGCGGTACTTCTTCAGGCTTGAGATTCAAGTCGGCGATCAAGTTGTCGTAAACGCCTTTAACCTTGTTCGGCCACTCCTTGTCCCCTGCGTTCGATTCCCCCTGGTGGAGCAGGATGCCTTTGATCACGCCATCTTGTTGCGCCAATTTGGCCATGTCCACGAGGTATTGATAGGGATTCCCGCCGTAGCCCTGGACGATGTTCTTCATCCACTCCCGTTCCGAATCGAGATAAGTCTGGAAACCGTCCTTCTCGAACAGCTCGATCTTGCAGCCGGGCACCGAAACCTTGATGACGCCGACCCGCACGTTCTCAGGCAGCGTGGCGACCAGCGTGCGGCCAAAATAATCGACCATGCAAATGCCTCGGCCCTTGGCCGACAACGGCGGAACAGCGTCGTACCATTTGCCCTTTTCCCATCCCCGTTGAGGGGCATCGAAATCCGCCATCACCTGAAAGCGATTATCAACCTCTCGGTCCGCCTCGTTCATGGGCCCTCCGCTCTCCATATTGGACTGCCCAAAGCAGAGGTAGATGTGGAAATTCGGATCCGGATCGGCCGTGGCTCCGATCGGGAAGGAAAGCAACGCTGCCAGCCAGAGCAGCATCCGTTTCATCTTCATAGCAAGGGTCCACAATGTTCGATCAACGACGCGAAGTCCGTCCATGACGGCAAACAAGCAAGGGGACGGGCGTCTCGAAACAACCGAGCTCGAGCCCGCGCCCGTCCCCTTTCTTTCGGCGAATGTGCCGCTTGACCGACTACTTGGAAGCCGGCTTGAAGATCAACTGGGTGAAGTTGTAAAGCCCATTTTTCCAATGCTCGAAGTCGTGCGCGTGCTCATCGACGTGCCAGATGTGCGGAACGTCCTTTTCCTTCAGATAGGCGCGCACGCCTTGGCTGACACGGATCAGGCCGTCCTTGTTTCCGCACGAGACATAGAGCAGCTTCAATTGCTCCTTGGCCTTTTCCGGGTCGGCCATCAGTTGTTCCGGTGGGCTGGTATTGGGGGCGGACGAGAAGCCGCCGACCCAGGCGAATACGTCGAGGTTCGAAAGGCCGATGTTCAGCGCCTGCCCGCCGCCCATCGAAAGCCCGGTCACCGCGCGGTGCTCGCGGTCGGCAAGCACGGAATAGTTGGCTTCGATGTACGGGATGATGTCCTTGAGCAAATCATCCTCGAAGGGCTTTCCCCACCCGCCGAAGCCACCACCAGGCCCGCCGCGCCCACGTCCTCCGCCGTCAGCATTCGGTTCGGCCGTGGCGTTGCCATTGGGGAAAATGACGACCATCGGCTCAATCTTTCCGTCGGCGATGAGATTATCCAGGACGACGTTGGCCACGCCCCCTTTTACCCACTCCTCGCGCTCGTTGCCGCCAATCCCATGCAGCACATAGAGCTGCGGATACTTCTTGTCCTGGGAGTAGCCGGGCGGTGTGTAGACCTGCATCCAACGCTTAACGCCCACGGTCTTGGAGTCGTAGTCGATCCGCTTCAGCTCCCCCTTGGCGACATCGTCGCGCGGCTGGTCAAAGCCCTCCGGCGGCGCCGGAAAGGCCGGCTTGTCGTCGGGGTTAAGCACAATCGGGCCGCCAAATCCACCGCGACCACCGCGTCCGCGGCCCTCTCCGCGCGGACGAGCGTCTGCCGTGGGTTGCGCGTCGCCATTGGCATTCGCGTCTTCGCGTTTCGCGACGGCCTCGGATGAGCCGAAATCGCCGACCTGGCGAGTGAAAGAAATCCCGTCGGCCGAGACCTTGCCAGTGTAGGTGATCTGGATTTCCCGATCCTGAATCTTGAGAGTCTCGACGAAAGACACCGTGTCGCCGTCGATTTTGCCGTCCATCAATTCGACTTCGCGCGTCTCGCCGTCGAGCTCGACGCTCGCTTTCCCAGTCAGTGCCTCGCCGTCGGCCTTGAGCACGAAGGTGTATTTCTGCAAGCCGCGTTGCGTGTCGAACTCAGCTTTCCAGGTGCCGGCGACATCTTCCGCCCAAGCCGAGTGCGGAAAGGCGACGAGGGCCAAAAGCAAGGCCGCGGTTCTCGTGATCATAACCAGGTTCCTAGGGGGTGAGCGACTAACGTGAATCGGCGGGCGACGCTTGCAAGATGAAACCCCGCAAGTCGCGTGATGGACTTTCAATCCTGAAACAAAAGCGGAGCGATCTCCCGCAGGCTGCGCCGCCACGACTGCCACTCGTGGGCCGTCTCGGGAGAGACGTAGTAGTGGGCGTTGACGCCGGCCGCCTTGAGCGCTTCCACGTTCGCCTGGGGATCGCCGCCGAAGCCAACACGGCGATTTTCACCGCCGACTTCTCGGCTGCCATAGCTGACGAACACCAGTTTGACCTGCTCTTTGAAATCCGGCTTGTCGGCGATGTCTTTCGTGCTGATGCTGCCACCGCTGAATAGCCCAATGTGCGAAAATTTATCGAGATGTTTAAGCGTGATGAAGCGTGTCTGCGCGCCCCCCATTGAAAGGCCGGCCATCGCCCGGTGCGGCTGATCCGCGACGGTGCGGAAGTTGGCGTCGATATAGGGGATCAACTCGTCAACGAGTACGCGCTCGAAGGCGCTGAAGTCCCATCGGGGAGGGCCGCCGCGCCGCGCCGGCGCGGCATCCCCGGCGCCGC